>JAEUIF010000928.1 GCA_016795185.1 Planctomycetia bacterium
CAACAGAGGTTCGATCTCCTGCCACAGCCCATCGGGTAAGAGGGGCTTAGACATGGCTCAACCTCCTTCGAGCGTTGGGGCCACTGTTATTTTATGCAGCTGCACTACAGCTGCTCGTCATTTTTTCCGGACGCTCTAAGTCCCTGTGCTGCAAGGTGCCGAAGCCCGGACTTGAACCGGGACGACCTTAACGGTCACTAGGTCCTGAACCTGGCATGTGTGCCAATTCGCCGCATAGGGCTGACATTGAATTGACACTGCAAATAATTGAAATAATTAAGGTTACACCCAGACATTCGCACGCTGCCATCGTAACAACAGAGCAGTCACACGTCCAAGATATTTACCATATTTTTACCAAGTGACCAGCCAAATCGTCGCTCGCCAATGTGACCTACCGCATCGACAGCGATCAGCAGGGATGAAGCTTAAGGCGGAATGGTGGCTGGGTAGAAGCTGGTTGCCGACATGGTCGGCCCCTCAAGGCGCAACAACTCCTCAACGTTGCTTGCACAAAGTCACGGGCGTTTAGTACGGTCAAATCATGCCGCTGAACGCCGCCCCCAGCCTCCGGCGCTTCAGCTGGTCCACGCGCCTGGAGCCTCTGATGTCGTCCGCCCCTTCTCCTGCCAAAGCACTGCTCAAGGTTACGGAAGTCGCCGAAATCCTGTCGATGGGCGTCCGCACCGTTTGGCGTAAGGTCGCCACCGGCGAACTGCCCCAGCCCGTCCGTTTCAACAAATCCCTGGTCCGCTGGAAGTACGAGTCCATCAAGCACTACCTCGACAACCTTCAGTAACCACCGCCATGATCCTCAAAACTCAGCAGCCGCCGTGTCTGGCGGCGGCGCTCGCGTACCGCCAGCGCGGCTGGTCGGCGCTGGCCCTGTGCCCGCATGACCATGCCGGCGTCTACGCCGCCCACGCCGAGCACTGCCACCGGCCCGGCAAGTCCCCACTCTGGAAGTGGGAGCCGTACCAAGAGCGTCTGCCCCGCGTTACCGAACTCCAGCTCTTCTGGAATCGCAACCCCCACTGCAATGTCGGCATGGCCCTGGGGCCGGTGTCCGGCCTCATCGGGCTGGACATCGACGGCCAGGCCGGCGAACAGCTGCTGGCGCAGCTGTCCAAGGGCCAGCTGACGCCGACGCTGGAGTTCACCACGCCGGCCGGCGGTCGCCGCCTGCTGTACCAGCATCCGCCTGGCCCACTCGCCATCAAGTCCCTCAAGTCGAACGGCAAGGAAGCCATCCGCATCCTGGCGAAAGGCAGCCAAACCGTCATGCCGCCCTCCATCCATCCCACCGGCGTGTGTTATGCCTGGATTCCAGGCCACGGCCCCGGTGAGATTCAGCCCGCACCCTGCCCGCCGTGGCTGTTGGACCTGGCGTCCGCCCCCGTGGGGGAGGACCAGGGGGGTGGTGGACACTACCCCGCGCTGCCAACGCCACCGGCCGCATCGGACGCCGTCCACCGGGCCAGCGCGTACCTGGCCAAGATGGAGCCGTGCAACCCGCTGCCCGAACACCCGATGGACGCCAGCACGCATCTGCTGAAGGCAGCGACGGCGCTCGTGGTCGGTTTCGGCCTCGCCATCGGCGACGCCTTGCCGTTGCTCCAGGCGTGGGACCAGGGCAACCCGCAACCGTGGCCGGAAAAGGAACTGCGCCGCAAGTGCGACCAGGCCCTGAAGCACTGCTCGAAACCGCTGGGATACCTCATGCACGCACCACTGAACGGCCACCAGCCGCTTAACGGCCACAAACCGCACCCGCTGCCGCAGATGCCCGCGCCGCCGGCCGCCGCCTCGATTCCGCTGTCCAGCATCCAGAAGAAGGAAGTCGAATGGCTCTGGCCCGGCTGGCTGCCGCTGGGCAAGATGAGCGTGCTGGACGGCGACCCCGACCTGGGCAAGTCCACGCTGCTGCTCGACATCGCCGCCAGGGTGTCCACACACGGCATGATGCCGGACCACAAGCAGGGCCTGGCCGGCAACGTCCTCATCCTCAGCGCCGAGGACGGCATCGACGATACGATCCTGCCGCGCCTGCTGGCGGCCGAGGCCAACCTGGACCGCATCCACTGCGTGACGGAGATTCACCAGGAGCCGCCCGTCATCCCCAAGCACCTGAAGGAACTGGAAGCCGAGATCGCGGCCCGCAACGCCCGGCTGCTCATCATCGACCCGCTGATGGCTTATCTCGCCGCCGACACCCGCAGCGACCAGGAAGTGCGCCGGGCGCTGCACCCGCTAGCAAAGCTCGCCCAGCGGCAGCGCTGCGCCGTGGTCTATCTCCGCCATCTGAACAAGAGTAAGGAGTCCAAGGCCATCTATCGCGGCGGCGGGAGCATCGCCATCATCGGCGCGGCGCGCAGCGGTCTGCTGGTGGCGCTCGACCCCGACGACGCCAAGTACCGCATCCTGGCGCACACCAAGCACAACCTGGCCGAACAGCAGCAATCGCTGCGCTACCGGCTGGAACTGACCGAGCATCAAGTTTGCCGGGTGGTGTGGGAGGGCAGTACGTCCCTCAACGCCGACGACCTGCTGCAAGCCCCGCCCACGGCCGAGGAGAAGCAAGCCAAGGAGGACGCCAAGGGCAAAGTGCAGCTGGCCGTCGAGATTCTGCAAGCCATGCTGGACGCCCACGATAACCGCATCATCATCAAGCACGCCCGGACCGAATGCTTCGCGGCCGGCATTGCCCAAAGAAGCATGAATCGGGCAGCCACGCAACTGGGCTTGAAAGTTATCCAACAGGTCGAGCAGGACGGGAAGCGTACCTACCTTTGGACACCGCAGCCCTGATGGCAAACCGCAATAGTAGACGCAAGTGATTGCAGGCTGAAGACATCGGGGTTTGCCAAATGAGGTTTGCCACGATTGGATGGCAAACCTCAATGGCAAACCCCGAACACAATGGAGGACAACAGCTTGCGCCTACTATTGCGGTTTGCCAGCCGTATTTCGGTGTAGGCGGGCTCATCACTTCCACTCGGACAATCGGTTCCACTGCGGCAGCAGTGGTTTTCTCCACCACCCTGGTCGTCCACCACGAGGGCAAGATGTCGTTCGACAAGCGCACCTATGCCGCGTTCATCAAACGCACCCACTGCATCTATCACCACCAGAAGAAGCGGGCCAAGGACGCCCTCGACTACCAGCTGCCGGAGTTCCGACAGCTGGTGCAACAGACGCTGGGCGCGCCGTGCCCGTACTGCGACGTGGCGCTCACCGTGTTCAACTTCTCGGTGGACCACGTCCGGCCCCTCAGCCGGGGCGGCAGCCACGCCATCGGCAACCTCGCACTCTGCTGCGAGCGCTGCAATCAGATCAAAGGCATGATGACGGACGGCGAGTTCTGCGAACTGATCGACATGATCCGCTGCTGGGAACCGCAGGTCAGGACCAACTTGCTGGCCCGCCTGCGCGCCGGCGGCAAGCTCATTCGGCACCGGACCTGACGAATGCCGCAGTCGAATTATTTTCGGTGAAAGAGTTGTTGTTCGCTCGATTAGTAGCTGAACTAAAGGAGTCGTTCTGTCCGGTGTTGCTTGGCCCTGCTCGGCTACCGACACAGCTCACCTGACCCGGCGGGCGCGGGGAGCTTGAACCCTGGGAAAGCCTACACGCCCGCCGGGTCAGGTGCAGCATCTGGTTCGGCCTGCCTCATTCCTCGATCGCGATAGCCCGGCCCGCCCAATCGAGGTCGCGCAGGTGTTCTAGCACCTGTGGGTCGATGGGAAACGCAAATTCCTCTTGAAACCAGATGATGGTCAACTCGCCGGGGTAGGCAACGTACCGGGCCACGCATGTCACGTTCGGGAGGGCCTCCGGGTCGCCGAACGGGTACTTGCGATGGTACTCGATCGGTCGCACCACCGGCGGGACGAGGTACGGTTCGCCGGCCCACCATCCGCGCTCGCGCTCCTCCTTCAGCAGCCGCTCGATGTCGCGCTCGTTCATCTGCCGGGTGGGCAGCCCCTCCAGAAGCCCCGTGTACGTCCGCCACTGGCGGATGGAGCGACAGGTGATAGTCCCGCCGCTGCGGAGGGCAATGTCGCCGACAGCCATTTGTGCGCCCTCCGGTGGCCGAACGACCCAGCTCACCTGCCCGGCGGCATAGGAGAGCCATGAACTCCCAGAAACCTATCGTGCCGCCGGGTCAGGTGCAGCGTTTGGTTCGGCGTCTTGAGCGACCTCGGTG
>JAEUIF010000978.1 GCA_016795185.1 Planctomycetia bacterium
GCAAAGCCTTGTTCGCCCTCCTGGTCACCGCCTCGGTGGTGGGCTTGATCTTGGCCCTGAGCCCGCACGACGGCGACCGCGGCGCGGCGTCGGAGGGTAGCCCGAGCACCGACGCACCTCCGCGCGTGCCGCGCCCACCCGTGGCGGGCGGGGCACGCGCTGCGGGCAACTCCGAAGCGCCGCGCCTGGCTGGCCAGCCCATCACACTGGCGGAAGCCGTCGCCATCGCCGAAAAGCTCGGCAAGGGGCAAGCCGTCAAGGCCGAGCGCCGCGACCGCCCCGAGGTCGTCTTCCGCATCGATCTGCTGGACGCCGCCGGCGCGAAGTCGAAAGTCGAACTGAACGCCGACGGCAGCGCCCGGCAGCACCGCTGACCCGCGCGGCCAGCGCGGCACCGACTTTCATCCGGTTCGTGAGAGGGCTTGGACGCATGTTCGGCTGGCTGTTCGGCAAGAAAGCTGGATGCACCCCCCCGCCCGCGCCGCCGCCGCCGTGGGCGGCCCTGGCGCTGGAGACGCGCCACGAGGTGCTGTCGGCAGGACAGGTGACGCCCGAGGCGGCGAATTGCGTCCAGTGCGGCTGCTGCACTTACAACTGCCCGATGGGCATCGACGTCCGCGCTCACGCCTGGCGCGGCCTGTCGATCCGCGACAGCCATTGCTTGACGTGCGGCGAATGCGTCAAGCGCTGTCCGCGCGGCGTGCTGCGCTTCGAGCGTATTCCGGGACTGGCGCCGTCATGACCGCGCGGCCGACGAAGTTTCGCCTGGCCTGGGAACTGATTTTCGCCCTGAGCGCCGTGGCCGCGCTCGTCGCCTGGTATGCGTCGCTGGCCCGCGACGGACTGCCGTCGCCCGGCGGCTTTGTCGGCCACCTGCTGGGCGTGGTTGGCTTCGCCCTGATGCTCTGCACGGAACTGGTCTACACCCTGCGGAAGCGGTTGCGCCGGTTCACGGCAGGGAGCATGCGGTTCTGGTTGCAGGTCCATATTTTCACCGGGCTGGTCGGGCCGAGCCTGGTGCTGCTGCATACCGGCGGCAAGTTCCACGGGCTGGCCGGCGTGGTCAGTCTGCTGACGGTGCTGATGGTGGCCAGTGGCTTCGTGGGGCGCTACATCTACACCGCCGCGCCGCGCGACCTGACCGGCATGGAACTGAACGTGGCGGAACTCGAACAGCAGCTCGCCGCCGCCGACCGCGAACTGTGCCGCCTGGGACCGGTCGCCGCGCCGACCGTGAGCGTGCCGCCTGCCTGGTGGGCGGTGCTAGCCCGGCCCTGGCTGCACTGGCGGCAGAGTCGTTTGTTGACCGCGGCGCGCAGCGCCGGGCCGGAGGCCGAACGGGTCGCCGGCTTGCTGGCCGCGCGCGAGCGCTTGCGGCTCCAGGTCGCTTGCTTGCTCGGCGCGCGCCGGTTGCTGGCCCTTTGGCACCTGTTCCACATCCCGCTGGGCGCGGTGCTGTTTACCCTGGCGTCGCTGCACATTGTCGCCGCGCTCTACTACAGTACGTTGTCGAGGTAATGGGTCGGGCGTCATGGAAACCCGCGGCCGTCTCAGCCTGGGCCAGTACACCGCGCTTTGCACGGGCATCGCGGTGGTCGTCATCCTCTGCACCTCCGGGCAGCAGATGTTCAGCCCCGGCGCTCTCAGCGCCCAGGGCCGCGCCGGCGTCACCCTGGGCGGCGTCACGTCGCATGCGGCCCTGGCCGCGGACTGCTCCGCCTGCCACGCGCCGCCCTGGAGCGGGGAGACGATGGAAGCGCGCTGCCTCGCTTGCCATACCGACATCCGCCGCCAGATCGACGCCGCCGGTCCGCTGCATGGCTTGCTGTCGCAGGCAACGCACTGCCGACAGTGTCATACCGAACACCACGGCACGCACGCCGCGCTGACCGACCTGACGCACTTCGACCACGCTTGGGCCGCGTTCAAGTTGACCGGCAAACATCGCATGGCGGCGTGCGCGTCCTGTCACCTCAACAACGTCTACCAGGGCACCCCGCACGCTTGCTCCTCCTGTCATGCCGAACCGCAAGTTCACCTCGGGAAGTTCGGGCTCGATTGCGCCCGGTGCCACACCACCGCAGCCTGGGACGACGTCACCTTCGCGCACCGCTTCCCCATGAACCACGGCGGGGGCGGTAAACGCAACAAGGCTTGCGTGACCTGCCATGTCGAGTCCGATTACCGGACGTACACCTGCTACGGCTGCCACCGCCACGATCCCATCAAGACGGCCTCCCAGCATCTGAAGAAAGGCTTTGCCACCGAAGCGAACCTCCAGCGTTGCGCGGAGTGCCATCCGAATGGCCGTAAGCACCGCCAGCGCGCGGCTGGGGACCATCCCTGGCCGAACCTGCTGGCCGCAGGGAGCGCATGCACTCACGGTCAGGAAGCGGACCTGGCGCTGGCCTGGTGGTTCGAGCCGGCCGACGGCGACCTGGCCGCCGTCGCACGGACCGCCGGGTCGCCCGCGGCGCACCGCCCCCGCGCGCTCGCGCAGCCCGTCCTGCTCGACTGGCGGGCAGCAGGGCCAGAGCGCGGCCGGGCGCTCTTCGAGTGGCTCCAGCCCTGAACCTTCCTGCACATCTCGCTTAATCGTTACCGTCGGCCACTTTCGGCGCTGGGGTGCGGCACAGTTCCCCCTTGGAACGGCCCTGGGGACGGTATACTATTAACTCTTGATTCTCCGATTTCCCATCGGCGTGGCGTTCCCTGGCGAGGTCCTGTATGCGCGCTCAACTGATACCGCTCGACGGGGGAGCGCCAGTCGAGATCGTCAAGGACATGACCCTCGTCGGCCGCAAGGACGATGTGGACCTGCGCCTGGACCACAAGAGCGTCTCCAAGCTGCATTGCGTGATCGTGAAGACCGACGGCCTGCTGCTGGTCCGCGACCTGGGCAGCACCAACGGCACGCGCGTCAACGGGCAGCGGGTACGGCGGGCGGCCCTCCTGCCCAATGATCTGCTCAACATCGCCAGCTTCCGCTTCAAGGTTTATCTCGGTCCCGGCGAGCCGCCCCCCATGCCGGTGGACCAGGAAGGCCACACCCAGCAAATGGACGCCAAGGAAGTCGCCAACCTGCTGCGTAAGGCGGTCGGCCAGGCCCCCATTCCCACGCAGCCTCCCGTCCAGCCCACCAAGCTGCCGGACGTCTATCCCGACGACAAGAAGCATCGGTAATCGCCGCGCGCCACCGCGAGCGGTCACGACGGGAGTCGCATCATGGCCTACGAGGTGCGTTCGGAATCTCGGCCCAACAGCGTGGGGCTCGACGGCACGGTCTACGTGCTGCTCGATGCCGCCGCGGGGACCGCCATCGAAGTCTGGCCCGCGCTGGGCTTCAACTGCTATCGCTGGCAGACCACGTACCAGGGCCGTTCGCTCGACCTGCTCTACGCCGACCCGCAACTGTTCGACGGCGGCCGACCCACGCGCAGCGGCATCCCGGTGCTATTTCCGTTTCCGAACCGCATCCGCGACGGCCGCTATTCCTGGAACGGCAAGGACTATCAGCTGCCGACCAACGACCCCTCGGGCAAGAATGCCATCCACGGTTTCGCCTGCCGCAAGCCGTGGCGCATCGTCGATCAAGGAGCGGATGCCGTCAGCGCCTGGCTGACGGGTGAGTTCGTGGGTTCCGTCGATGCTCCCGAAGCGCTGGAGCACTGGCCGGCCGACTACCGATTGCGACTCACCTGGCGCTTGACGGCCCAGACCCTGCGCATCGAGGCCGTCGTCGGCAATCCGGACAGTCGGCCGTTGCCGTTCGGACTGGGCTATCACCCGTACTTCCGCATTCCCTTCACGGCGGGCGTCAGCGAGCAGGAATACGCCGTCGAGTGCTCGGCTCGGCAATACTGGGAACTGGAGGACAGCCTGCCGACTGGCCAGCGGCAGCCGTTGGACGAAGCGCGCGACCTGCGCACCGGCCGCCTGTTCCCCAGCCTGACGCTGGACGATGTCTTCACCGACCTGGCCGCCGGTTCGCCGCCGGCGCCGGACGCCCTGTGCTGGCGCGGCGGTCTCTTGCAAGCCGACACCGGCATCACCCTGCAAGTGCTGACCTCGCCCGCGTTCCGTGAAATGGTGCTGTTCACTCCGCCGCACCGGCAAGCAGTTTGCCTGGAGCCGTACACCTGTACGACCGATGCGGTCAATCTCCAGCAACGCGGCCTGGACGCCGGCTGGCTGGTCGTCGAGCCCGGCGCGGCATGGCATGGCGCGGTCGAGTTGCGCGTGGCGGGGTTGCAAGAAGCACCGGTGGCGGCTGCGCGGAAACCGCTGACGGCTGCACACCGGGAATAGCCCCATCATGGCACCCATCGGCCGCAGGCAACGGCTGGAGAACCGCGAGCGGTGGGATCATGGTTGTTGCCGGAGCGCGGCGACTTCCTGGCAGTGCCGGGTGATCGGTGGAGCGGCGAGGTGAATGCGTCGCACCGATCGAGTTCATCCTGCAAAACCGAGATGCGCTGACGCAAGAGCAGTTGTCGCGAAACGCACAATTGGGCACGGAGGGTCAAGAACCCAAGAAAAATACCCCTTCGAGCCAAGCACCTTGGCTTGGCTCGAAGGGGTGTCGTCGCATCCGCCCCGCTCACGCGGACCAGTTGCGTTCGGGGCGCGAGCGCAGCGAGTTGGCCTCCGGGTCGTTGATGAAGGTTTCCTTCGCCGGGTCGAACTTGAGCTTGCGCTGGAGGATCCAGGCGATGGCCGCCGCGTGGCTGGCGATGTGCGAGCGGCGCATCACGTCGGGGTTGGTGACCGTCTGCTTGCGCGACTTGATGCAGTCGAAGAAGTTGCGCGAGTGGGCCGTCACGTCCAGGCCGCGCACCCGCTTGTACTCCTCGATCTGCTTCTGAAGCGATTCGGGCTGCGCCACGATCTCGCCCTCGTCGCCGGTTTCGACCGAGCCTTGATCGCCGATGAACCGCACCGGGCAGGTGCCCAGCCGGTGGATGTAGTGCGGGTTGCGGTCCTTGAACGGGTCCTTGAGGAAGTCGAGGATCAGCTTCACACCGTTGGCGTAGGTGCAGATGATGCTCTTGTCCGTCGGTTCGTATTCGATGGGCATGGTGTCGTCGGCCTTGTTGGCCCACTGGCAGAGGTCAACGGTGTGCGCGCCCCAGTCGAGCACGCGGGCGCCGGAATCGAAGTCCCACTGGCCGCGCCAGCGGCCGTCGCAGTACGACTGGTTGAACGGCCGCCAGGCCGCCGGCCCGAGCCAGAGGTTCCAGTCCACCGCGTCGGGTTTCGGGGTCGGCTGGGCGGGCAGCCAGGTGTTGTCGAGCACGGGCACGTAGATCGACGCGTGCATGGTGTGCAGCTTGCCCAGCTTGCCGCTGTGGACCATCTCCACAGCCTTCTGGAAGTTGGTGACGCTGCGGCGCTGGGTGCCAGCCTGGAAGATGCGCTTCGTGCGGTGCATGGTGTCGGCCAGTTCCTGGCAGGCGGCGATGGTGATGCCGCAGGGCTTCTCGCTGTAAACGTCCTTGCCAGCCTTCGCGGCCAGGATCGAGGCCGGCGCGTGCCAGCGGTCGCCGGTCGCCACCAGCACGGCATCAATGTCCTTGCGGTCGAGCAGTTCGCGGAAATCGCGGTAGAGCTTGCAATCCTGGTTGTTGTAGTGCTGATCGACGAGTTGCTTGCCGGCCTC
>JAEUIF010000561.1 GCA_016795185.1 Planctomycetia bacterium
TCCGGACTTCCGCATCAACGTCTACCAGATGTGCAAGATCGGCAAGCTGAGCTTCGTGGCGGGAGCGGAGATTCCGAAGCGGTATCTGGTTAGGTGAACGGCCAGGCAGGCGAGCAGAAGAGCAGATAGGATACACGTTGACGAAGGGGAATGCACGCATGGCGAAAGTGAGCTGGAGCCAATTGCCGAAACGAATCGAAATGTTGGTCCGTGATGGCGAAGTGTTCGACCGACCGAAACCGGGTGAAATCGATAATGTGTTCAGACACTACGAAGCACAGGCTGGTTTCCGGCTGCCTATTTCCTACCGCGAGTTCATCCACTGGTTCGGACCTGGTGCGTTGTCCGGGTGGTTTCAGATTTGCGCTCCTATACCGCCACGGCTCAGGGGACTGGTAGCAGACGTGTTTGACATGGACAAGCAGCGTGAAATGTTGGAAGACCCAGAGGGATATTGGGCCGATACTGTCACTCCAGAAACGCTCCGTCGGTTGGTGCTGTTTGCATCTACCGAGGGAGGAGACTGGTTTTTCTGGGATACCGCCGACGCGAGAAACTCCAGCGGCCACGAGTACGGCGTCTACGGCCATTCGCACAGCAGCAGTAGTGGAAAAGTCAAACTGATGGCGACGAGCTTCAAGGAGTTCGTGACTGAAATTGGCCTAGGTGATCGCTACCCGTTTAGTACGGAAGATCGCGAAGCGAAATGGAACTACCGGTCAGCTTGGCCAACAAAACAAGCGTAGCCAAGAATGTAATTGCCATCGTTGATCTTTATCACCATCACCTAGCCCGTGTTCACTATCTGTGCAGAATCCCTGGGAAGCGGTGGAATGCGGTAGTAATCTGTGGAGAGTTATCGCCGTCGTTCGTTACGCAAACCGCTTTTCGTCAGGCGTTTATTTCTTTCCAGGGATTCCATTAGCCAAGGTGCAAAATCGGCAAGCTCAGCTTCGTGGCGGGGGCGGAGCTTCCGAAGCGTTACCTCGGTTGATTCACCGTGCAAACTCGGAGCGAAGTGGCATGCTGCTTTCCGCTGTGTTGATATTGGTCGGCATCGTCCTGCTGGTCGCGGGCGGCGAGGTCTTGCTGCGCGGCGCGGTGGCGCTGGCCACCCTGCTGCGCATGACGCCGGCGGTCATCGGCCTCACCGTGGTGGCGGCGGGAACTTCCGTGCCGGAATTGGCGGTGAGCGCCATCGCCGCCATGCAGGGCAGCACGGACATCTCGGTCGGCAACGTGGTCGGCTCGAACATCTTCAACATCACCTTCATCCTGGGCCTGGCAGCGCTGGTCAGCCCCCTGGCCATCGGCGGCAACACGATCAAGCTCGAATACCCGGTCCTTGCGGTGGTGACCTTCCTGTGCGTGGCCGCCTGCCGCGACGGGACCATCGACCGTCACGACGCGGCCCTGTTCCTGGCCATCTACGTCGCCTTCACGGCGTACCTGGTCAGCCTTGTCCGCCGGCAGATGAACGAGCAGGAAAAGCAGGAGTTCAGCGGTGAGGTCAAGGAACTGGGGGTCGCTGCCGACGGCCACCCGCGCGCCTGGGTGAGCTTGCTGCTGATCGCTGCCGGCGTCGCCCTGCTCGGCGGCGGCGCGGAAGCCACGGTACGGGGCGCGGTCGAACTGGCCCGCCTCCTGGGATTGAGCGAACGGGTGATCGGCCTGACCATCGTGGCCGGGGGCACGGGCCTGCCCGAAGTCGTGACCTCGCTGGTGTCGTCCGTGCGCGGGCGCGACGACGTGGCCATCGGCAACGTCATCGGCTCGAATCTGTTCAATATCCTGTGCATTCTGGGCCTCAGCGCACTGGTCGCGCCGTTGCCGATCGCCCCCGAGATCATCGCCAGCGATAACTGGTGGCTGCTGGGCGTCACCTTGCTGCTGTTCCCGCTGCTGTTCACGGGCCTGCGCATCAGCCGCTGGGAAGGCGTCTTGCTGCTGGCCGTGTACGGCACCTACTTGACTCTACTGCTAGCCCGGTAGCGGAGTTTGCGCAGATTGTCACTGGCAGGAGTGGTTCGCACAGCGGACCCTACTCAATTCCGTAGGGTCCGCTGTGCGGACCGAAGCATCCTGGGCTCGTACCGTCTGCACTATTCCGCCGAACTGCGTGCCGCACCATCACGAGGCGCCAGCGCCAGATTCACCTCCAGCACGTTGACCAGCTTGACGCCCGCCAGGCCGCCCAGCGGCGCTGCGGCCTTCTCGCGCAGCAGCGCCTCGATTTCGGTACGCACCTCGGCCGCCGGGCGTCCACTCTGGGCCGCGCGGCTCGTCGCCACGCGGTCGAGTTGATACAGGGCGCTGTCCAGCGTGATGTGTGGGTCCAGGCCGCAACCCGAGGCCATGACCATGTCGGCGGGTACGGCTTGTAGGTCCGCCTGCGGATGGTCCTGTCGCCACATGTCGAAGAAGATCGACTGAATCTCGATGCCTTTCTTAATCGATTGCACAAGCTTCTCGGCCTTTTGCTCGACGGCAACCGGGAATGTGCCGGGGTGCGCCTTCGAGTAACTGATGAAGAACGGGACCGCCAGTTCTTCGAGCTTTGATTCCGACGCACTCGGGTTCTGTTTGATCCAGGACGCCACATAGTCCGCATGCAGTGGGTCTGCCTTCACCCACGCCGCAGCCAGTCCGCTGTGCGCCTGCGCCCACTGGGCCACGATGCCGGGTTGGCCCTGGAACTGGTCCTTCTGGAACCAGGCTTCAATGTCCTGGGCGACCGGCCGCCCATCCTTGTACTTCACGATCGGCCCCAGTTGCCGGGCCACGCGGTCGCGCAGCAGGTAATTGCTCGCGCCCCAGTTGCTGCCGCCCGTCGCTGCCGCGTTGTACGACACATACGACGGTCGCGGTTGAAAGTACTCGTCACCCGTGAAGGGCTGGGCGATCAGCCGCGAGCCGATGGGCTTGCCGTCTGGCCCCGCGATCAGGCTGCCGTTGGCGCTGTCGCGAAACACGGTCTGGCCGATGCCAAGCAACGCTGCCGGATACGCCACGCTGCAAATGAGCAGAGTCATGACAAGCAGCCATAAGTTTGCACGCAGATGAGCCATCATGGGAATTCCCTCGCATATCCGTAGCGGCTGAGAGTGTTCCGCACAGCGGACCCTACAAAATGGCGTAGGGTCCGCTGTGCGGACCGATCAGCCATTTGCCGTATCGAACCGCAAAGCACTTCGCAGCCATCAAACCAGTTGCAGGGCGACCAGGGCCATATCGATCAACTTGATGCCGATGAACGGCACCACCACGCCGCCCAGACCCCAGATCAGCAGATTGCGTCGCAGCAAGGCGTCTGCACCCACCGGGCGGTATTGCACGCCCTTCAGGGCAATGGGGATCAGCAGCGGAATGATGATCGCGTTGAAGATCACTGCCGACAGAATGGCGGAGGTCGCCGAGTGCAGGTGCATCACGTCCAGCGGCTTCAGCCAGGGCAGCGTGGCCGCGAACAGCGCCGGGATGATGGCGAAGTATTTCGCCAGGTCGTTGGCGATGGAGAACGTGGTCAGCGCGCCGCGGGTCATCAGCAATTGCTTGCCGATCTCCACCACTTCGATCAGCTTGGTCGGGTCGCTGTCGAGGTCCACCATGTTGCCGGCTTCCTTGGCGGCCTGCGTGCCGCTGTTCATGGCCACGCCCACGTCGGCCTGAGCCAGGGCCGGCGCGTCGTTGGTGCCGTCGCCCATCATGGCCACGAGCTTGCCGCTGGCCTGCTCCTTGCGGATGTAAGCCAGCTTGGCTTCGGGCGTGGCCTGGGCGATGTAGTCGTCCACGCCGGCTTGAGACGCGATCGCTTTGGCAGTCAGCGGGTTGTCGCCGGTGACCATGACGGTGCGCAGACCCATGCGGCGCAGGCGCTCGAAACGTTCGCGCATGCCGGGCTTCAAGACATCCTCCAGGACGATCAGCCCCGCCAGGCTGCCGCAATCGCTCACCAGCAGCGGCGTGGCCCCGCGCGAGGCGACGGCATCGACCTGCTGCTGCACGCCCGCCGGCAACTGGCCGTTGCGCTGTTGCACGTGCTTCAGCACGGCGTCGGGCGCGCCCTTACGCACCTCGCGCCCATCGGCAGCGTCCACGCCGCTCATGCGCGTCTGCGCGGTGAACTCGACGAACCGTGCCCCGGCTGGCAGGAGCCCCTCCACACGGCTCACCGACACGCCCGCCTGCTTGGCGTACAACTCCACGATGCTCTTGCCTTCGGGCGTCAGGTCGGCGTGGGAAGCCATCGCGGCCAGCGTGCCCAGTTCCTGGGCCGTGTAGTGGCCCAGCGGGATGAACTGCGTTGCCTTGCGGTTGCCGACCGTGATGGTGCCCGTCTTGTCCAGCAGCAGCGTGTCCACGTCGCCGGCCACTTCGACGGCCTTGCCGCTTTTGGCCAGGATGTTGGCCCGCAGCGCCCGGTCCATGCCGGCGATGCCGATGGCCGCTAGCAGCGCGCCAATGGTCGTCGGGATCAAGCAGACCAGCAGGGCTACCAGGGTCGGGATGTCGGTGCCCAGGCCGCGCACCGGCTCCGCGGTGCCCAGGTAGCCCTGCATGTACACTTCGGCGTAGGCGGCCATCGGCCACAGCGCCGCCGTCACGATCAGGAAGATCAGCGTGAACGCCGACAGCACCAGCGACAGGGCGATCTCGTTGGGCGTGCGCTGGCGGATCGCGCCTTCGACCAGACGGATCATCTTGTCGAGAAACGTCTCGCCCGCCGCCGCGGTGATGCGCACCACGATGCGGTCGGACAGCACCCGGGTGCCGCCGGTGACGCCGGAATGATCGCCGCCGGCCTCACGGATCACCGGGGCCGATTCGCCGGTGATGGCTGACTCGTCCACCGAGGCGACGCCTTCGATGATCTCGCCGTCGCTCGGGATCACCTGCCCGGCCTCGACGACTACGCGGTCGCCGTTGCGCAGGGCGGTGGAGACCGTCTCCTCGATCTGGCCATCGTCCGCCAGCAGAAACGCCGGAGTCTCGCGGCGCGTCTTGCGCAGCGTATCGGCCTGCGCCTTGCCGCGCGCTTCGGCCAGGGCGGTGGCGAAGTTGGCGAACAGCACGGTGAGCAACAGCAGCACGCTCAGGGCGATCAGGTAGCCGAGCGACGTCTGCGGGAAATGCCCCAGCAGCCGGGCCACGGTGAAGACTAACGTCAGCACCGTGCCGACCTCGACCACGAACATCACCGGATTCTTCCACTGGATGTCCGGGCGCAGCATGACGACCGACTGGTGCAGGGCGGCGCGCAGCATTTCGGGAGCAAACAGTCCGGCGCGACGGCTTTCGCGGCGCGTCAGCTTCAGTTGCTGAACTTCAGGCGCGGACCGACTCGCGATCGTCTCGGCGATGGATTGCTTACCCATGAAAGTGACCTCGTGAATGAATCGTGTCAGTTTCCGGCGCGGGGGGGGGGGGGGGGGGCGGGGGGGGGGGGGGGGGTGGGGGGCGGGGGGGGGGGGGGGGGGGCGGGGGGGGCCCCCCCGCCCCGCGGGCGGGGGGGGGGCGGCCGGGGGGGCCGGGGGGGGGGGGCGCGCCCGCCGCCCCACCGAGG
>JAEUIF010001021.1 GCA_016795185.1 Planctomycetia bacterium
GAGGCCGGCCCCTTCCGATGCCATCAAGGCCGCGCCCTCCGAGCAAATTAGCGAGCAACCCACGGACGGCAACGGCGCGGAACCGTCGGCCGCCGCCGGCAACGGCGACACGGGCAACGGTGAGACCGAGTCCGAGGAGCAAACCACCGACAAGTCGGCCCCGGTCGCCCTCAAGGGCGCGAAACGCTGGCGCAAGCAGCGCGACAAGGCCGTTAGCAGCGCGGAAGCCATCACCAAGACGCCCGCCGCCAGCAAGCGGCTGCCGTTGAAGGCCCCTTCGCTGGCCGTACCGGAACTGGCGACCCCGCCCACGCTCTTGCAGCAAATTCACTGGGTGCTGCTCGGCTTCGTGCCTTCCAGCCTGATGCTCGGCGTGACCACGTTCGTCACCACCGACCTGGCCCCGGTGCCGCTGCTCTGGACCATCCCGCTCGACCTGTACCTCATCACCTTCATCCTGGTCTTCAGCCGGCTGCCCTCATGGGTGCATCAGTCGATGGTGCTGAGCTTGCCGGTGGCTGCCCTGCTGCTGGTGTTCATGAACGTGGCTGAGGGCATCTCCATCTGGATGGGCTGGAGGGTCGTACTCAACCTCGTTGCCTTGTTCATTGTGGCGATGGTCTGTCACGGCGAACTAGCGGCCAAACGCCCGGCCATTCAGTACCTGACGAAATTCTTCTTGTTGATGTCGCTGGGCGGTTTGCTGGGCGGCATGTTCAATTCGCTCGTCGCGCCCGTCACGTTCGTGTCGGTGGCGGAGTATCCGCTGCTGCTGGTGCTGGCCTGCAT
This sequence comes from Planctomycetia bacterium, assembly GCA_016795185.1. Lineage (GTDB taxonomy): Bacteria > Planctomycetota > Planctomycetia > Gemmatales > Gemmataceae > JAGVLI01. The sequence goes on from JAEUIF010001021.1 coordinate 790, forward strand.
GATGCTGCCGGCCCTGGAGATGGACGCCAAGAGCCCGATCAACCGCTGGGTGGACAACGGCCTGGCCATCGGCCTGACACTGGCCGCCCTGTACACGGTCTTCAAGTGGGGCATGCAGCTGCGAACCATCGCCCAGCTGACCGAGGCCCAGGGCGAAACGTTCCCCTGGCGCGAATACTGGCAACAGTACCTGGTGCTGCCCGGCGTGCCCGGCTCGACCTTGCCGCTGGTGTTCCTGATCGCCGGCCTGGTGCTCGTGCTGCTCTACATCGGCCTGCCGCAGACCCGGCGGCTGACGGCGCTGGTCGAGAACTCGCCGGAGCGGCGCGGACCACTCTGGTTCCTCAACCGCTTCGTGATGGCCCGCCGGACCACCTGGCTGGAACGGTTGCAAGACGTGGAACTGCCGCTCTGCTTGCTGCTCTTGACCATCTACCTGGTGACGCAGCAACCGTTCGCGACCTGGAACTTCGCCTGGTTGGCGCGGTTCTTCAACACGGATGAGGAACGCATCGTCACCATCTTCACCTACGGCCTGCCGGTGGCGCTGTGCTATGGCTTTGCCGAACAGCCGATTCGCTTCGGCCTGGGTGTCGGCGCCATCCTGTTCGCCTGTGCGTTCTCCGCCGACCAGCGGCATGTGGTGCTGCAAGACCGCGGCTTCTTCGGCGTGGTCAAGGTGGAGAAGGCCGGGCCGTTCAACCGGCTGCTGCACGGCACCACGCTGCACGGCATGCAGTTGCAGGATTCCAACGAAGCCCTGACCTACTATCACCGCACCGGCCCCATCGGTCAGGCGTACCAGGCCATGTTCTCGGGCGACCACAGCAAGGACCCGGTGGCCTTCGTCGGCCTGGGCACTGGCACGATGGCCAGCTACCTGAACCCCGGCCAGCTGGGCACCTTCTACGAGATCGACCAGAAGGTCATCGATATCGCGGAAGACCCGCAATACTTCACCTACCTGACCGACGCCAAGCAGCGCGGCGCGGACTACCAGTTCGACATCGGCGACGCCCGCCTGCGACTGAAGTACGCGCCGGACAACCACTACCGCCTGATCGTGGTGGACGCCTTCAGCTCGGACGCCATCCCGGTGCACCTCATCACCAAGGAAGCGCTCCAGCTGTACTTCCAGAAGCTGACGGAGGACGGCATCGCCTGCATCCACATTTCCAACCGCTACCTGCGGCTGGGGCCGGTGCTGGGCAACATTGCCAAGGAACTCGGCTTCGCCGGCATCCACGAGTACGACGGCGAGCACGACCTGGGCGGGGCGCGCTTCCCCGGCAAGAACTCCTCCGACTGGGTGGTGATCGCGCGGAAGCCGAAGTATCTCGAACCGCTCAAGATGTTCGACAAGCTGACCTCGATGAACGCCACGGCTTACAAGCTGGAAGCGCTGGCGGGCATGGTGCAGCCGTTCCACGTGCCGCTCCTGGCCGGCAACGGCCGCTGGGAACCGCTGGAGGACAACCCGGAAGTCGGCATCTGGACCGACGACTACTCGAACATCTTCAAGATTTTCCGGTGGAAGGATTGAACGTAGCCCGTCCTGAAACGGTGGGCATGGCAGCAGCATCAAGAGACCTGTTGCCCGAACCGATCCTGGGGTGGCACGCTCAGCGTACTCGCTGGGCGTGGTGGAGTGGCTCGCACGCCTCGGAGTACCGAGGGACGTGCCACCCACCGCTCGGTGAGGGATGCCGCGATGAGTCAACCCGTTCGCCTTGAGTTGACCGGCGACGAAGCGCTGGTCCTCTACGAGTTCCTCTCGCGATTCGAGGAACAGGACACACTTTCGATCACGGATCAGGCCGAACAGCGTGCCCTGTGGAATCTGCACTGTCTCCTGGAAAAGCAGCTGGTGGAGATGTTCGCCCCGAATTATCTGGCGCTGGTAGATGCGGCGCGGGACCGTCTGCGCGATGCGGTGGGTTAAGCAAATTGCCAGGGGTGTCGCGCACCACGACCCTGCCGAGCCCCGGAGGGGCGTTAGCGCTGTAGCCCACGGCGCGAGCCGTGGGAACCGGATCATCACAATCCCACCAGCCCCGGAGGGGCGGCAGAGGCCAACTCTACCGCCCCTCCGGGGCTGGTCGGTATGAAACGTTCTAGACCCACGGCTCGCGCCGTGGGCTACAGCGCTAACGCCCCTCCGGGGCTGAGGCTCTGGGCAAGCATGCTCTCGCGACAACGAGCGTGCCACCGATCTGGCCGTCACGGAGCAGCGAGTAGTTTTGGACTTAGTGCATGCACTCCGCCATCATTCGACTTATCGCCCGCCGGGAAACGCTCGACCTGTTGCGCGACCGGCGGACGTTGTTCATGATCTTCTTCCTGCCGGTGGCGCTGTATCCCTTGCTCGGCGTCTTTGGCTTGCTGGTCGCCTTGGGCAGCGCCGATCAGAAAAGCCGGCTGGGCATCGACGGCGCGGATTCCCTGCCGCAAAATTCGCCGACGGCTGGGCCGGCGGCCCTGGTGCTGCCGGCGGCCAGCTGGCTGACCGCCGTCCCCGGTGGGCTGGACCAGCTGACCGGCGCGGCGGCCCTGGCCCTGACGGCGGAAGCGCAACTCGACTATCCTCCACTACTGATCGACGGCCAGATTGCCCAGGCGCTCTCGGGCATGCCGGGGCGGCCGGTGCGCGCGCTGGTAGTCGTACCGCTCGCCGACGACGGTGAGGCCGCGCTGGCGGACGGCCGGATCGACGTGCTGCTGCGCGTGCCGACCGATTTCGCACGACGGCTGGCCAGCGGCGAGCGCAGCACCCTGGAACTGCGGACGCGCGACGGCGACGAGCAATCCCGATTGGCGGAACGAAGGTTGCGCGGCGTGCTGGACCGCTGGCAACAGCAGGTCAAGCAAGTGCGCTTGCTGCGCCGCGGCCTGCCGGCGGATTATGATGAACCCTTCACCGTGAAGAAACCGCAGGACGACGACGAGCCCCTGAAGGCCGTCGGCGATGAACTGAGCGATATGCTCGGCCGGTTCTTTCCCTTCCTGCTCATCATGTGGGCGCTGGCCGGCGCGCTGCACCCCGCCATCGACGTGACGGCGGGCGAGAAGGAACGCGGCACCCTCGAAACCCTGCTGCTGAGCCCCGCGAGCCGAGGCGAGATCGTCTGCGGCAAGTTCCTGGCCATCTGGGCGTTCAGCGCGGCGACGGCCCTGTGGAACCTGTTCTGGCTGGGCGGCGCGGCCTGGGGCCTGGGCTTCGTGCTGCCGGTGGCCATCCTGCGCTTCGGCGCGTTGCTCTGGTGCGCGGTGATTTCCGTGCTGCTGGCCGCGCTGTTCAGTGCCGTGAGCATGGCATTGGGCGCGTACGCCCGCAGCACCAAGGAAGGCCAGTATTACCTGCTGCCGTTGTTCGTCGTCACCATGCCGTTGACCTTCCTGCCGCTAGCGCCGGGCGTCGAGCTGAACTGGTACTACAGCCTGGTGCCGATCACCGGGGCCACGCTGCTGCTGCAAAAGCTGATGCTGGCCCAGTCCAGCCCGGTTCACTGGGTCTACTTCCCACTGGTGCTGTCGTCGCTGGCGGTCTGCTGCGCGCTGGCCCTGGGCTGGGCCGTCCGCCAGTTCCAGCGCGAGGAAGTGCTGTTCCGCGAAGCGCACGGCACGTCGCGCGGCTGGCTGCGCTGGGCGCGACGCAGCTAGTGCCAGATCAAGAGTGCTTTTGTTCAAAGGGAATGAAAGGGGTGCCATGCCCACGGCTTTGCGTGGGCATGAGAACCGCGCAAGCGTCCCATGCCCACGCAAAGCCGTGGGCATGGCACCCAAGATA
>JAEUIF010001028.1 GCA_016795185.1 Planctomycetia bacterium
ACCAGTCCCTGGCCAATCTTGCCCAGGCCGCTGTAGATCTTGCCGTCCTGTGGTGGCTTGTCGCGCAATTGTTTGAAGAAGGTATCGGCCTCGCTCAGCCGGCGCTGATCGACGTAGAGCAAGCCGAGGTGCATGGTGGCATCGAAGTGCTTGCGAAATTCCTCGAACGCGCCCGGGTTGTAGCCCATTTTGATAAGCGCTTGCAGTTCGGCCTCCCGATGCGGAACCTGCGACGTGAGGCGCAGAGCGGCGGTCGGAGCCGGCCGGGTCGAGGGCGGCACGGTCGGTGCGGCGATGCCCTGCCAGAAGCGCAGGCCGCCGCCGAACGCCATCGCCAATGAAAGCGCCAATACCGCCAGTACGACACGACCGAGCTTGCGGCCCAGCCGACGGGGCTTCGTGGCTCCGTTGGCGGCGGCGAGCAGCATGCTGAGCTGCTCCGGCGGCAAGGGCTGACTCATGGCCAGGCCCTGCGTGGCCATTCCACCCAGCCCGCTGAGCGTTTGGCGCAGCCGGACCACATCGGCCACCACCTCCCGGCTGGTCTGGTAGCGCTCGGTGGGTGCCTTGGCCATCAGTTTGTGGACGATGCCGCACAGTTCGCTCGGCAAATCGGGCCGCAGTTCCTGCAAGGGCTGTGGTTTTGATTGCACGTGCTGAATGGCGACTTCAAAGGCGCTCTGGCCGCGAAACGGCGGCTGGCCGGTCAGCATGTGATACGTGGTCACACCCAGCGAATACAGGTCGGTGCGCGGATCGATCTCCTTGCTCTCGACCTGCTCGGGGCTCATGTAGAGCGGCGTGCCCATCGAGACGCCGCTCTGCGTGATGTTCAGGGCCGGCTGCTCGCCGCCGAAGCAGCGTGACAGGCCGAAATCCGCGACCTTCACTTCGCCCTTGCGCGTGAGGAGGATGTTCTCCGGCTTGATGTCGCGGTGGATGATGCCCGCTTCGTGGGCGCGCTCCAGGGCAGCGGCGACTTGCCGCAGGATGCTCAGCGCTTGCAGTAACTCGGGCGGACCCTTCAGCGCAATGAAGTCGCGCAGGTTGCGGCCCTCGACGTACTCCAGGGCCATGTAGTGCAAGCAGTCCGCGACGCCGATCGAATAGACCTGAACGATATTGGCATGCGTGACGCGGGCCACCGCTTCGGCTTCCTGCTGAAAGCGTTTTAGCGAGACGGGATTGGCGGCCACTTCCGGCCGCATGATCTTCAGGGCGACCTTGCGCTTCAAGGAGAGTTGCTCGGCAAGATAGACCTGGCCCATGCCGCCCTGGCCGAGCCGGCGCACCAGGCGAAAATCGCCCATGACCTTGCCGCTGAGATCAACGGCCGTGCCGGCATCGTTGCCCTGCTCGGCCGGTTGCACGCCCGTGGATTGCAGGCCGTTCTCCATGATCGCCCCCGCTCGCCGGTCGTCCCGCTTCCCTCAGCACCGACGCTATATTCTAACCTGATTACCCGCACTCCGGCGTGACCGTTTCGGCGGAATTTTTCGCTGCTGACCGTTTCCGATGGGACCCGTTGCTCTCCAGATTGCCCAGGCACTATCTGCAATCCGATTGACTGCGTGCGGGGATTCGGGACAATATCGCCATGGCAACGCATACCCTTCAACTGGACGAAGCACAAATTCAGGCGGACCTCAAGGCGGTACTCGGCTCACTGGCCGCTGGCACGCCGTTGACGGCTGAAACCGCCGAGCGCATCCGCGAACGTGCCGCGCGGATCACCGAGGAAGTCCGGCTGGAGCACGGCGACCTCCAGGTAGCGGTCGAATTGATTCAAGAGGTCCGCGATGAAGCATGAGGTATGTGCTCGATGCCAATGTCGCCATGAAGTGGGTGCTCGCCGAACCCGACTCCGCCAGGGCCAATGCCTTGCGGGGCGATTTCCTTGGCGGCGTTCATGAACTGCTGGCTCCGGACGTGTTCGCTGCCGAGATTGCTCACGGCCTGACTCGCGCGGAGCGCCGGAAGTTGCTCAAGCCGCCACAAGGAAAAGCCTTATTGGCCGACGTGCTGGCCACTTGCCCGCACCTACATCCATTTCTGCCGCTGCTCGATCGCGCATTCGACATTTCCTCTGCGCACCGACATGGGCTTTACGATTGCCTCTACATCGCCTTGGCCGAACAAGAATCCTGCGAGCTGGTAACTGCGGACGACAAGCTCATCAAGAACCTCAAGACTCGGTTCCCATTCATTGGGTCGCTGGCCATGTTGCCGTGAGGACCGCTCGCGGTTTAGCACGCCGCCGCTCAGGTACTCGCCAGGATGTGCATGATGTCCCCATCCTTGACGATGTAGGTCTTGCCCTCCAGTCGGTAGACGCCGTGCGTCTTGGCTTCCTTCATCGAGCCGACCTTGCGGAAATCCTCGTAGCCGACGACCTCCGCCCGCACGAAGCCGCGCGACAGGTCGGTGTGGATTTCGCCCGCGCCCGTGACGGCATCGACCCCCTGCGGGATGCCCCAGGCCCGGCACTCGTCCTCGCCGACGGTGAAGAACACGATCCGCTTCATGGCCCGGTAGATTTCGCGCAGGGTCCGGTCGCGCGTCAGTTCCTTCAGGCCCAGATCCTGCATGAACGTCTGGCGGTCCTCGGCCGAGAGTTCTTCCAGTTCCAACTCCAGCTTGGCGGGAGCGGTCTGCGCGTCGGCGGCCGATTGCAGTAACTTCTCGGGCAGGGCCTGCCCGATCTGGGCATCGCCGATGTTGGCCAGCACCACTTGCGGCTTGAGCAGCAGGAGCTGGAAGCTGCGGACGCTCTTTTCCTCTTCTTCCTTGAGGCTGACGTTCGCCAGGGACTGTTCTTCCTCCAGCGCCTTGACGATGCGCTTGAGCAGCACCAACTCGAATTCATCAGCCTCGCGTTCCTTGGCAGGCCGGTTCTTCTTGCGGGCCAGCTGGTCTTCGAGCTTGGCAATGCGGTTGGTGACGATCTGTAAATCGGCGAACAGCAATTCTTCGCGGAACTTGACCAGTTCCTGCGCGAGGTCGCCGCCGCCGTAACCGTTAAGCACGACCAGCAGACCGTCGGCGTCGCGGATGATGCCGAGGCGGCGCGGATTGTCGCGTTGCTCGGTTTGCACCAGGCCCGGCGTATCCATGAACTCGATGACGGCCGGCGTGGTTTTCTTCGGCTTGAAGAGGTTGGACAACCAGGTCAGACGGTCGTCCGGAATCTTGGCAATGCCGACCTGGCCGCGCTGGCTGGCCGCCGGGTCCGGTTTGACGCCCGTGATCCATTGAAAGACCGTGCTCTTCCCGGAGCCCGCGAAACCGACGATGCCGATTTTCATATGGGTCAGTGGTCAGTAGTCCGTGGTCAGGGCGCGGCGGATTCCGACGAATCCGAGACCGCGGCCGAATACAATGCTTATTGTCGGCGGGTAGGCCGCAACTGGCCACTGACAACTGACCACGGACCAAGCACCAAGCCATGTGCGACCACTGGATGCCGACTTTGAAGCTGCCGCTGACCCTGGAGCAGTTCCAGGAACTGCCGCGCAACTCGGCGTTCAAGTACGAATACTTGAATGGCCAGGCCATCGTCAGCCCGACCGCCCGCCATTTCCATGCGTTGCTCGACCTGACGCCCCTGCCCATCCCCGACGATGCCGTGTTGCGTCCGCTGCGACCGTCGGACTGGGCTGACCTGGCGCCGATCTTCTCGGGCGCGTTCGCCCGCATACAACCCTTTGGCAGCCTGGACGACGCGACGCGGTTGAAGGCAGCGACGGAAGCGCTGGAGCGGACGCGCACCGGCGGCGACGGCCCGCTGATTGAACAGGCCAGTTTCGTCGCGCTGTACCTCGGCGAACC
>JAEUIF010001056.1 GCA_016795185.1 Planctomycetia bacterium
GTTACACGGGAGTGTTGATCGTCGGCCGCGATCAGCACCTGCTCCCTGGCGAGCGGTTGCGCCTGGAATGGCGTCGGGAGCATGTGCTCGTGAATTCCAAGCACATCGTCTGCGTCACGTACGACGAACTGCTCGAAGACCTATGGTTTCGCCTGGATCAGTACGGCGTTGCGGGAGCGTCAGGCGGTTGACAGCTAGCATGACCGCGCTTCCTAGGCTGGACACACCGTACGCGCATCACCTCGCCAATCGAGCTCGTGAGTGACGGCATGCCAATGGCCCGCCGCACGGAGTGCTGATCGACCAGCGCTCCCCACGGCGGGCCTGATGGGGCACGACAGCCCGATCCATCAAGGGCAGACCGGCACGCAGACCGGCACCAGCTTGCACACCTTGCGCGTCACGCAGTAGGGTTCATAGTGGCAGGTCGTTTCCGGTTTGTAGGTCACGCATTCCTGCGGCACCATGCGGCAGACCGTGTACGGCACGCGGTAGCAGCGTTCCTCCGGCACCATCTTGCAGCGCATGCACTTGACCACTTCGCAGCGTTCCTCCGGCACCATGCGGCAAACGGTGTACGGAATGCGTTGCACGCACACTTCCGGCACCATCACGCACTTGCGGCGCGTTTCCATCCGGCAGTGCTCCTGCGTCACCATGCGGCAGACGGTGTAGGGAATCCGCTGCACGCATTCCTGTGGCACGTAAGTGCAGCGCCGGCAGGTCACCATCTTGCAGTGCTGTTGCGTCACCATCTTGCAAACGGTGTACGGCACGCGCTGCACGCACACTTCCGGCACCATCACGCACTTGCGGCAGGTCACCATCTTGCAGTGCGACTCCACGACCATCCGGCAGGTGGTGTAGCGCTCGGTCTTCATGACCGTGTAGGGCACGACCTTGCAAACGTTGTAGTTCACGATCTGGCAACGTTCGCGGCGGACCATCTGGCAGGTGCGTACCGTGCGGATTTCCTCGCGCGGCACCCAGACGCGCTTGCACATCCACTGGCCGGGGCATTGCACCTGGTACGAAACCACCGGGCCGGGGCAGTAGTGCGACGTGCAGGTGCAGGGGTCGAAGTGCCAGCAACCAGGCGCCCGGCAGCAGCGCGTCATCGTCGGACCAGGGCAGTAGTAGCGCTCCTCGCGCCACTCGCCGCCGCAGACCTTGTAGCACTGTTCCGTCCAGACCGGCTCGCAGTAGTACGACTTGCAGACGGCCTGGCGCTGCTCGACCACCGTCTGGCAGCAGGTCACGGGCACTTGCCGGCAGTGCGTTTCATACACCGGCTTGCACGTCTGCCAGCGGACGGGCACCTGATACTCCTGCCAGACCGGCTTGCACACCGTATACCGGCATTCCTTGACGTGCGTCTCGTAGACGGGTCGGCAGGTCTGCCAGCGGACGGGCACCTGATACTCCTGCCAGACCGGCTTCTGCACCGTGTAGCGGCATTCCTTCACCCGTTGCTCGTAGACGGGATGCTGCGTCGTCCAGCGGACGGGGACTTGATACTCCTGCCAGCACGGCTTCTGCACCGTGTAGCGGCACTCCTTTATCCGCTGCTCGTAGACGGGCTGGCAGACGGTGTAGCGCCGCACCGTGTCGTACTGCTCCCAGACGGGCTTGCAGACCGTGGTCCGGCATTCGCGCCAGCATTGCTCGTAACAGGGGCGATGGACGACCGACCGGCATTCCTTCATGACCGTGCGATAGACCGGCCGATAGCAAACCGCCGCCTGCTCCTCGACCACGGGCTGATAGCAGACGCGGTAGCGCACGCAGGGCAAGCAAGCCTGTTCCCGACAGATGCAGCTGGCCGAATAGGAGCCAGCGCCGCAGTGCGCTGCCCGCGCCGCGACATCCGGCCAGGCCAGGATGCCCGCCAGCAGGGCCAGCCGCCAGGCAATATTGAGCCTCATACCTCGATCTCCACGCAGGGCGAACCAAAGCCACGCACGTCAGGCACTGGCAAGTCTGCGCGCCAGGTGGAAAGAGGCAAAACCGGCTTGAGGGAAAGCGCCTGGATTTTCGGAGATTCGCGGCGGACGATACGAGCCCTGCCGAAGAGGCGCGATGTCCCGGTCGGGCCGGTTGTAGCACCGCGACGAGCCGGTTGCCCGGCGGTAGCCGGCCGTCCCAGCGTGTATAATAGTCCTTGCCCGGATTCGCGCCTCGCGATATGGTGACGGGGGAACACGGGAGCGATTCGGAACCTTCCCCATGCTCTCCGCTTGAAAGGCAGCGCGCATGGATCGCTCCGCGAAAACCAAGAATCCGTCGGGCGGTGACGAGCAGCGGCTCCATCAGCTCACGGATACCTTTCAGGAAGCCTGGAAGCACTCGACTTCGGTCAACCTCGAACGCTTCTTACCCCCACCGCACGATCCGATTCGCGCCGCCGCCCTGCACGAACTCATCAAGACCGACTTGCGCATGCGCTGGCAGCGCAAGAAGAAAGTCCTCCTCGAAGCCTACGTGGAGCAGTATCCCGAACTGGGCGGCTCGACCTCGTTGCCCGTGGCGCTGATCCTGGAGGAGTATTCCCAGCGCCAGCTGGCCGGCGACCGACCGGCGCTCGACACGTATCGCCAGCGCTTTCCCCGGCAGTTCGCGGAGATGCAGCGGCTGATGCACGAGGGCCAGACCCAAGTCGGCACGCCGCCGTTGCCCGCCGCGGGCCGGCCCGCGTCCAAGCTGGCGGCCTCCGTGCCCGCTCCGGGCAGCAGCGAGGACACCGTCGGCATTCAGGCCGAACCGAATCCCGCTCCGCCACCGCCTCCAGCCAAGGGGCTGGCCGCCACCCAGGTGGTCAACGGCTACAAACTGTTCAAGCGCATCGGCAGCGGCAGCTTCGCCGAGGTCTGGAAGGGCGAGGCCCCCGGCGGCTTCCCGGTAGCCATCAAGCGCATCATCAAGGCGATGGAGGAGGACCAGGCGCAGCGCGAGCTGCAATCGCTCGATTCGATCAAGGTGCTGCGGCACATGTTCCTGCTGCAAACGCACAGCACTTTCATCCACGAGAACCACCTCTACGTAGTCATGGAGCTGGCTGACGGCACGCTGCGCGACCGCATGAAGGAGTGCTTCAAGAAGAACGGCAAGGGCATCCCGCTCGACGAACTGTTGCGTTACTTCCGCGAAGCGGCCGAGGCGCTGGACTACATGCACAGCCAGCGGATGATGCACCGCGACATCAAGCCCGCCAACATCCTGCTGCTCAACGGCCATGCCAAGGTCGGCGACTTCGGCCTGGCCCTGCTCGAAGAAAGCGAGCGGATGCTGTTCACCGCCAGCGGTTCCGGCACCCCGGCCTACATGGCTCCGGAAGTCTGGAAGCGCAAGGTCAGCCCGCACAGCGACCAGTACAGCCTGGCGTTCGCCTACGCCGAGCAGCGCCTGGGCCGCTGGGCCTTCTCCAGCACCGACTTGCCGGGCCTGATGCGCGACCACCTCGAAGGCGAACCTGAACTGACCGGCCTGATCGCGGCCGAAGCGGCTGTCGTCCGCAAGGCGCTGGCCAAGACCCCGAACGACCGCTACCCCAGCTGCCTGGCCTTCGTCGCCGCGCTGGAAGACTCCTTGGTGGACGAGTTGCAGAAATCGAACCCCAGTCTGGTGCTGCGTGGCTACCGGCCGCCGAGCAGCCATGGCGTCGGCCAGAGCACCAAGCTCGAAAGCGGTCGGAACACGCGGTCTCGCGCTGGCGGCACCGGCTCCGCCACGGCCCCCCTGGAATCGGATGTTGCCGTCGGCGCGCCGGCGGGCGGGGGCCGGCGGGGCTTCCTGCTGTTCCTGCTGGCGCTGCTCGGCTTCGGGCTGGCGGGCGGCTTCGCCTGGCAGCAGGGCTGGATTGGCCGCCCCGCCCCGCAGCACGCTTTTACGGTGGCAGCGCCGGTGGCACCCGCCCTGCATCGCGGCGAAGCCGGCAAGCTGGTCATCGCCGTGCAGCGCTCGACTTACCAGGGCGAGATCGAACTGGAGTTCATCAACCTGCCGATCAACTGTTACGTGGAGCAGAAGGCCGTTCCGGCGGGGGCCAATGGCGTCGAGCTGAACCTGCTGATCGGGCCGGACGCCAAGGAGAGCGAGAATCATCCGATCACGCTGCGCGCCAAGGGTGGCACCGACCGGCAGGAAGTCGTCTTCCCGCTGACCATCAAGGAGCTGCGCTACTACCTGCCGCCCAGCTGGAAGCGCGGCACCGCGGCAGAGCTGCGCCAGATCGGCAGCCGGGCCTACTACGACCGCATCGACGTGGAACGCGGCCGGGTCAACCTCCGTTTCTTGCTCATCCCGCGCAGCCAGCCCAACGATCCACCGACCTTCTACATAATGGAAGACAAGGTCTGGATCGAACCGTTCGAGGCGTTCGCCGCCAAGCCGCCGCGCCCACTCAAGGGGCAGACCTGGCGCGACCTGCCGGAGAACAAGCTGGGCAAGGATTTCCCCATCATGGGCGTGCTGGCGACCGATGCCGAACAGTTCGCGCAATGGCTGGGCGGGGAACTGCCCACACCCCGGCAATGGGACAAGGCCGCCGGCCGCTACGATCCGCAGCGCGGCGAGGGGCCGTTCGAGCCGGGCGAACTGATGCCGGGCGACATCGCCGTCAACTTGCAGCAACCCCGGCAGCGCGGCGCGTCGCCCAAGGACCGCAGCCCGGTGTTCCAGGTCCGCGATCTGGCCGGCAACGGCCTGGAGTGGACCAGTGTCAAGTTCGATGCCGGCGAGGACGGCCAGCGCACCGTGGGGCTCGACAAGCTGTTTCCCGACGAGGAAATCCTGCTGCGCGGCCAGCGCTACACCGCCACCCGCCCGCTGCTCTACAAGGATCTGGAGAAGTCCGGCGGCGTCGGCAGTCAGCGCGTCGATACCGCCAATCCGGGCATCGGCTTCCGCGTGGTCATCGAACCCGAACGATCCGACCTCAAGTAACCCTCTCCGGAGTGCGACATGTCTCGCCGTTACTGGCTTGCGTGGCTGCTCGTGTTGCTGCTGGTCAGTCCCAGCTGGGCGCAGGCGAAGAAAAAGCTACTGCTCGTGGGCCAGGGGCCGGACGGCCATCCGCCGGAAACGCATGAGTACCTGCCGGGCGTCAAGGTGCTCGGCCGCTGCCTGGAGAAGACGCCCGACCTGGAGATCACGACCGTCGATGCCACCGGGCCGTGGAAGAACGGTCCGGAACTGATCGAACGCAGCGATGCCGTGGTGCTATTCGTCTCCGAAGGCGCGAAATGGCTGCAAGCCGACCCGGAACGACACAAGGCCCTGGCCAAGCTGGCCCAGCGCGGCGGCGGGCTGGTCTGCCTGCACTGGGCGATGGGCACCCGCGAGGCGGAACCGATTGCCCCGTACCTCAAGCTGTTCGGCGGCTGCCACGGCGGCCCGGACCGCAAGTACGTGGTGGTCGAGGTGCAGGCCGAGGTTGCCGACCCGCAGTCCCCCGTGGCGACGGGCATCCGCGATTTCAAGGTGAAGGACGAGTTCTACTACCGGCTCAAGTTCGTGCAGCCCGAAGGCAGCATCAAGCCGGTGTTGCAAGTGCCCATCGACGGCCGCAAGGAAACCGTGGCCTGGACCTGGGAGCGACCCGACGGCGGCCGGTCCTTCGGCTTCAGCGGCCTGCACTTCCACTCCAACTGGAAGCTGCCCGAATACCGCCGGCTGGTCGCGCAGGCCACGCTCTGGACGCTGAAACTACCGATCCCGAAGGACGGCTTGCCGGTCGAAATCAAGGACGACGATCTGGCGCTGCCAAAAGCGGCCGGCAAGTAACCGACACGCCCCGTAGGTCAGGCTTTCCAGCCTGACAGCAGCGCCCACGACTGGCTGGTACGTCGGGCTTTCCAGCCCGACATGCAGCGCCGGAGCTTCGCCGCGCTGTCTGGACCGCTTTTGTTCGGCTCGAACCGCACCATTCCGGTAGTGCGTGTCGGGCTGGAAAGCCCGACGTACCCGGCAAGCCGCCGACTGACGGCACATCGGTGGCGCTGCTGTCAGGCTAGAAAGCCTGACCTACGGCGTAACGCACCGCATCCCTATTCTGTGTTTCGCAGCTCTGAACCGAGGAACGACCGTCATGGCGAAGAAACCCGACGAGGACAAGGAAAAGGAAGCCAAGGCTACCGAGGAAGTCATCCAGGAAATCAAGCGCATCCAGGTGCCGCTCTTGAAGGTACAGACCGCGAACAGCTGGCGCGTGAAGAAACTGGGCGCCTTGATCCTGATGTCCCGACTGATCGACAACCCCGATGCCGAGAAGGCGCTGAAGAGCGCCCGCATCGCCGCCCGCGAGCACGGCCGTCTGCTCGGCGAGCAAAGCAGCGAACTGGACAACTTCTTGCGCGAGTTCATCAAGAGTAAGAAGAAGGTCGTGGCCCTCGACGACTTGCACGGCAAGTTGACCGCTCTGAACAACCTGGCGATCATCGAGTACGCCCACTACAAGACGCACAAGGCGGCGTTTCGCAAGTTTATCGCCAAGCAGTTCGAGAAATACTCGGCGACGCTCAAGAAGATCATCGAAGAGATCCACAAGGAGCAGGAAAAGTTCGCCGAACTACGGCGGGAAATGGGCGTCTCGCTCCAGGTGCTGCGTCTGAAAGCGTCGGCGCTGGTGTCGAAGTAGGGCTGACGCCGACAAACTCCGCTCTCTTCCCAAGCCGGCCGCTCGGCGGCCGTAAGAACGATAAGCGGGTAGTCGGCCGCCGAGCGGCCGGGGTGGGAGGAAAGTCGCTGAGTGCTGTCCAGCCTGGAGGGGACCAACCCAGGAGACGCCGCCGACCAGCAATTCGCGAATCGCCGGTGTCGTTCCCTTCCCCGTTCAATCGAGCAGGCGTGGCAGGTTCAGATCGTAGCGTGTGGGCTGAGCGAAGAAGACGCCGGCGCGGTCGTCGAGGCCGTTCAGGCCGCGCAGGTAGAGGTAGTAGACGCCGCCGAAATCGCGTGGAAAACTGAACTCCTTGCCCCGCACGCGCCGCAGCCAGCGGACCAGCGCCTGCACGTAGAGCCGGTACTGCAAGAAGTAATCGCTCTCCTCCATGCTGCGCCGGAGGTCTTCGGGACCGTAGGCAGGCAGGTAGTTGGTCTTCCAGTCGATCAGGAAATACTTGCCGTTCTTGCGGACCACCAGGTCCATGACGCCGGTCACGAAGCCTTCTTGCCGGTCCACTGCGGGCGGTAGCCGGCCCTCGAACTCCGGATAGACGAACTCCAGTTCGTGTAAACGATCCGCAGCCGAGATTGCGCCCAGCGGTCCACCCAGGGTCGGGAGTGGAGTACGCAGTCCGTTCCAGACCAGCCGGGCGACCGACTGCCGGCAGCGGTCGGCGCTGCCGTCGGCTTCGTCGAGCGCCGGCAGTTCGGCCTGGTGCAGTTCCAGTTGCTCGTCGATCAGCGCCCGGCTGGCCGACTGAGCGCGCAACAGGTAGGGCCAGTCGGCCGCTTCAAGCACGGCGGCGAAGTCGATGTGCTCCAGCACGGCATGGACGACCTGGCCGAACACCGGCCCGCGCAGCTGCGCCTGGTCGTCCAGGGTTTCCACGGCATCATCATCGGCGCGCGGCAGGTGGCCCGCGTACATGGGAATCTCACGTGTCGCCTGCACCGCTTCCCGATGCAGGCTGCTGAACGAACGGATCAGCACCCGGCGACGGGCCAGTTCGGCGTCGAGAACGGGGAACAGTTCCAATTCCTGTAGGTCAGGCTTTCCAGCCTGACACGCAGCGCCGGCGATAAGCGGCACATCGCGGGCGCTGCTGTCAGGCTGGAAAGCCTGACCTACGGGCGCGGGCGTCGGGCCGGCGAAGAAGCCCAGCCGAGCGCCGACCTTCTCGGCCAGCGGCCGGCCCAATGTTTCGACCTTGGAGAGGTCGATGGCGGGCGCGAGGATCTTCACCAGCGGCCCCGGAGAACTGTAGCGTTTGCCTTCCGTGGCCAGACGCGGCAGGTAGAGCTTGAACATGGCGCGTGTGAGGGCGACGTAGAGCAGCCGCCGGTCCTCGTCGGCGCGTTCCAGATCGTGCAGCTTCTTGCCGTCGCTCGTCTTCTCCAAATCGAGCACCGTCTGCCCGGTGGCGGCATCGCGGTAGGTGTACCAGTCGGAAAATGACCGCTGGGTGAAGCCGCCCGCCAGGAAAACGACGGGAAACTCCAGCCCCTTGGCGGCGTGAATGGTCAGGATGCGCACCTTGGGCTTTTCGGTTTCCACGGGCTGGAGGTCCGTTTCCGCGTCGCCGGGCCGCTGGCGGAGGTCGTCGAAGACATCGAGCAAGCCGGGCAGGTCGAGGTCTTCCAGGTAGGCCGATTGCAGCAGGGTTTGCACGATGAGCTGTAGGTTGGCCCGGCAGCGCTCGGCGTCCGGCCGTCGCCGTTCGACCACCAGCACGCCGGTATCCTCCAGCAATGACTGAAACAGCTCCGCCCAGCTGCGCTCCTGGGCCAGCGCGCGCCAGTGCTGAAACAACTCGTGAACGCGATGATTCATCGGCAATTCGTCGCAGCGAGCCAGGTCTTCGAGCCTAAAGCGATAGAAGCGCGTGAGCAGCGCCTTGCGGAATGCCTGCGCCTCGTCCGGGGCTGCGAGTGCTCGCAGCAGGTAGCCGAGGTGGACTGCTTCCTCGGATTGCCAGAGCCCCGGTTGCTTGTGAAAGCTG
The DNA here is from genome assembly GCA_016795185.1 of Planctomycetia bacterium. GTDB lineage: Bacteria > Planctomycetota > Planctomycetia > Gemmatales > Gemmataceae > JAGVLI01. The sequence goes on from JAEUIF010001056.1 coordinate 8,661, forward strand.
AAGGGAATGCCGGCGCGGCTCAGCTCGTCGATCACCGGGGCCGCGTCCTTGCGCTTCTGCACCAGGATGCAGAAGTCGCCCGGTTGCAATTTTCGCGCATCGTTCTTGATGGAGAATTCCAGGGCCGGCGCGGGGAGATTCAGTAGCCGCTGAATCTCGGCGACGATGAAGCGGGCATTATCGGCCAGCGCGCCGCGCAGCGTCCCGCTGCCCGTCAGGTCCACCAACGTCAGG
>JAEUIF010001101.1 GCA_016795185.1 Planctomycetia bacterium
AGTTCGCCGCCCTCCTTGAGGGCTCCGGGCCGCAGGATCATGGTCTGAGCCGTGGAGCGATTAGCGCCGCCCTTGCAGAGTGGCGCCAGGGCCGCGGCCAGTGATGCAGGCGTGCGGAAGCGGTCCTCGGGCTTCTTGGCCATCATCTTCAGCACCACTCCCGGCAGGGCCGGCGGCACGTCGATGCGGAAGTCCGTCAGTGGCTTGGGATCGGCCTCGCGGTGCTTGAGCAGTTTCTGGAGCAGCGAACCGCCGGGGAAGGGTGGCTGCCCGGTCAGCAGATAGTAGAAGGCACAGCCGAGGCTGTAGAGGTCCGCGCGGATGTCCACCTTGGTGGCGTCCATGGCCTGTTCCGGGGCGAGGTAGTCGGCGGTGCCGATGGTTTCCTCGCGCTGGAGGGTGTTGGCCGGCTCCTGCTGTCCAGTAGCCATGGGCAGGCGCATGTCCGCCAGACCCCAGTCGAGAATTTTGATGACACCGCCCACTGGCGGCACTTTCTTGGCGTCGCCCATGCCGGGGATCGGCGTCCGGTCGATCTTGGACTCGGGCGGGGTAATCAGGAACAGGTTCGCGGGCTTGATATCCCGATGCACCAGGCAGCGCTCGTGCGCGTGCTGGAGACCCAGGGCCGCTTGCCGGACGTAGTCACAGGCCAGCGGGACCGGCAGCGGCCCGGACAGGCGCACCAACTTGGCCAGGTCGATGCCTTCGATGAACTCCATCGCGAGGAAATGAGTGTTGCCGATCTGGTCCACGTCGAAGGTGGTGATGATGTTCGGGTGCTGCAAGGAGGCGATCGTCCGGCCTTCTTGCTGGAACTGGCGGACGATGTCCGGGTTTTCGACGAATTCCTTGCGCACGACTTTCAGGGCCACCACGCACTTTTTGACGCTATGCCAGGCCTTGTACACCTGACTGACGCCGCCCTCGCCCAGCATGTCCATCAGCCGGTAGGGGCCGAGGACGAGGTCGCGGGCATTGCCCTGGAAGAGCTGATTGACCTGATAGACCGTCAACCATCCGCGCTGCATCAGTTCCTTCGCCAGAGCGCGGGCGCTCCGGTTCTGGGAGAGCAGCTCCTTGGTGACGACGTTCATCTGCTCGGGGGCCAGAATGCGGTTCGTCAGCAGCTGATCGACAAAGTTGCTGAGGGAATCGATGGTCATCAGCATAGGGTCCGCTGAGTAAGAGGGTCGTTTCCCGTTCGACTCCGACAAAGATTTTCGAGTCGCAACCCCAATTATTTTAAGTGGTTACGATACGAAGACCGGCATATCCTGGAGGTCGCAACCGCTTGTTCGGCCAGGCGCAACGACGAAAGATCGACCTAAGTCCGGCCAGTGTAAGTTTAGGTCAAGTTCGGCGCGATTGCCAGTTTTTCTCCCGCGCAAGCGGCGAGCGCGCAGACGCTTCCGTCAAGGGAACGATATTCAGGACTGGCGCGAACAGTTGCTTCGCCAACAGCGGACGGGCAATTCTACTACAATACCGCTGTCCGGAATTGAGCAGGCCCCCAACCCCGCCATCCTCGGCATGAACTTGCACGCAGCGTCACCGGCCCGGCCGGCTCCGTGGGCCGTTCCGCTGGCCTTTACCCTGGTATATCTGGCGTGGGGCACGACCTACATTGCCATTCGCCTGGGCGTCCACCAGTTTCCGCCCGCGCTGTTCGGCGGAGTGCGCATCGGGCTCGCCGGTCTCGTGCTGCTGGCATTTCTCGGTTGCCGGGGCGAGGCGCTGCGGTTGTCGCGCGGCGACCTGATCTGGTCGGCGGTGCTCGGCGCGATCTTCTTCATGGCCGGCAACTACCTGGTCACGCTCGGTTCCCGGTACGTCGCTTCCGGAGTCGCCGCTATTCTCGTCGCCACCACGCCGCTGTGGACCGGGCTGATGGAAACACTCTGGCCCGGCGGTGAACGGTTGCGTGGGCGCGGCTGGGCCGGGTTGCTGGTCGGCCTGGCCGGTGTGGCCTTGCTGAAGTTGGACCATCCGTTCGACCGCGAAACCGACCTGGGAGCGCTGCTCGTGGTCGGCTCGGCGCTTTCCTGGGCGTTTGGTTCGTGCCTGCTGCGCCGGCACCGTCAGCATGGCTCGCATCTGCTAACGGCGGCGTACCAGATGATCTTCGGCGGCATCGGCCAGACCGTGGTCGGTTTACTGCTCAATGAACCGGCGCAAATCACGTCCGCAAGCTTCACGCCGACGGCGGTCTATGCCTTTTTTCACCTGCTCATCTTCGGCTCGCTGGTCGGTTTCGTGGCGTACAACTGGCTGCTGGGGCACGTCACCACGTCGCAGGCCAGCACCTATGCCTACGTGAACCCGGCGGTGGCCATTCTCGTCGGCTGGCTGCTGGGGGATCAGGAAATCACGCTGTCGATCCTCGGCGGTTTGGCCGTGATCCTCCTGGGCGTGGCACTGGTCCGTACCCAGAAGCAGGGGACCGTGACCGTGGTCGAGGAACCGCAGCCCGAGATCGTAGCTCCCGTCCGCGAGCGCTGGAACCCGCC
>JAEUIF010001129.1 GCA_016795185.1 Planctomycetia bacterium
AGGGCCTGCTGGTTGACCGAGTTCGGGATCGGGATGACCAGGTCGGCCACCGGGTAAGCGCGGACGACCTTCTCGGCCGCCGCGTTGTACGTCGTGGTGACTTCGATGAAGTCGCGGCGGATCAGGTAGGTGCCGGTGTAAACGTCGCCCTTGACCTGGGCCAGGAGCAGACGCAGCACCGTCGCCATGCTGACGCCGACCATGCGGGGCAGCGTCACCGGCTGTTCCTCGACCTTGGCCACGCCAATGGCCTCGAACGCCTTGGAGTCGATGATGATCGTCAGGTCGTAGCGGTCGGCCAGGAAGTCCAGGGCGTCCTTGAGGGCGGTGTTGGCGTCAATGCCCTTTTCCAGGTTGACCGGCTTCGACAGCTTCTCGTGGATCTGGTTGGCCTTGTTGCGATCCGCCTGGTTCTCGCCCAGGCCGACCGAATCGTAGCCCGCCAGCTTGCGGCGCTTGGTCAGTTCGCGCCAGATGGCGGCGGGCGGGAAACCGACCGGCGGCTCATCCGGGAACGGGATGTGCGACTTGTCCACTTGCAGCATGGTCAACAGGTAGCGTTCCTCGGTGGCCCGCTTGATTTCCTGCTGCTCGCGGATGTGGATGGCGTTGATGCCCATGTCGTGGGCGGCGACCATGGTCGGGTGAATCTGGCCGCCGCGGTTGACCGTGTCGGCCTGGAGCACCAGGGCTTCCTTGTGGGCTTCCTCGACGCGGCCGGTGTTCATCAGCTCGTTGAACGCCCGGATGCGGCGCTGCACCTGCTCCTCGCCGCGCAGCCGTTCGTCGGCGGCGGCGATGCGGGCGCGGGCGTCGGCCTCGCGGCGCAGGGCTTCTTCCAGGTCGCGCTTGATGCGGGCACCCTGGATGTCCGCGTTCCGCAGGCTGACTTCCAGACGGTTCATCAGGTTCTGCCGGGCCTGCGGACCGAGATCGGCGTTGTCGCGGATCGAGGCCAGCGTGCGCTTCAGCACGTCGTGAGCGGCTTCCGGATCGCTGGGCAGGATGCGGCGGGCTTGCCGTTCGGCCTCGTTGACGATCTGGGTGATGCGCTGCTCCTCGACGGCTTGCCGCTGCTGCTGCAAGCGGAGCAAGGGCTCCTTGTCCGGCGGGAAGTTCGCGTCGCCGCCGGGCTGCTGGGCCACGGCGTTCGGGCCGGCCATCTTCTCCTCGGGCTGAAGCATGGCAACCATCTTGTCCATCCGGCCGCGGTCGAGCTTCACCTTGCCGCCCTGCTTCTGAATCAGGATGGCCGGGTCGTCGGGTTTGCCGAGTGCGTCGCGGAGCTTGTCCTTGTTGAGCAGACCGGCCTTCATCTTCTCGACGATCTTCATGCCGGCGTCGGCGTCGGGATCTTGCGGGTCGATCTTGCGGGCCTGGCCGAACATTTGCGCGGCGACGTCGAGCTTGCCTTCCTCGACGGCCCAGGCGCCCTGGGCGTTGAGTTCGTCGCGCTGCAACCGGCCGCGCTCGAACGACATCGCCAGCGCGCGGTCGGCGCGGAACGGCGACGGCGCTTCCTTGCGGTCGGCGGCCTTCCACTGCTCGACCATGCCGATCAGGAAGAAGTTGTCGATCTCGGCGACGGGCACCGGCTCGGTCAGCCGCAGGCTGGTGTGCTTGCCGTTCAGCTCACCGTCCACGGTGTAAACGAAGTTCGCGCCCGGACGCAGCTTGCCGACGACCAGCGTCGGGCTGTCGGAGCGCAGCGGCGGCAGCTTGGTGGGGTAGCACTCGGTCACCTCGACCGGCACCGTGAACTTCTTGGTGTACAGGACCGGGGCGGCGATCGCCTTCGTCAGTTTCTCGACCGCGGTCGCGGCCGTGTCGTCATTGGCCATGCGGACCAGCAGGCCGCCGGTACCCGTGGTGAAGCCGTGCAGGTTGACCGGTTCCAGGTTGGCGCCGAGCGGCACCGGGAAGAAGGAGATTTCCTTGCCGACCATCTTCTCGCACAGTTGCATGCGGTCGGCGTTGGCGATCGGGCTCAGCAGGCTCTTGCCGGAGCCGAGGTAGACGATGACGCGCTGCCGGCCTTCGCGGCCGTCGAAGGCAGCGATGGCCTTTTCAAAGGCGTTCTTCAGGTCGTTGCCGCCGAACGGCACTTCCTGCTTCAGCGCCTTGAGGGCCTCCTTCACCTTCGCCGACTGCGCCGGTTCGAGGGCGCGGGTCAGGTTCTGGGTGGCGGCCGGCGTGTTGACCGTCATGATGGCCACGCGGTCGTCGGCCTTGGCGGCGGCGACCAGGCCGTCGGCGATCTGCCGGGCGGTGTCCAGTGGCCCGCGCACCTGGCTGGCGGACGTGTCCACCAGGATCAGGAGGTCGCGCGGCCGGGCTTCCTTGGCTGCTTCCAGCTTGGGTTGCACTTGGAGGGCGAACAGTCGGTCGCCGCCCACCGTTTCATACAGGACCAGGTTGCGGTCGGTGAACTTGGTCGCACCCAGTTCCTCGGCCAGCTGCCGTTTCACCGGCGGCGGCTCGACGCGCCCCGTCAGTGTGTTCTTCGACTTGTCGCCTGCGGGCTCGCCCCAGACGTGCGAGCAGGTGGCGATGGCGGCCAGGCCCAGCACGGCACTGACTGCCCTGAGTCGGCGGACCGTTGTCATCGTCCAGACTCCCTCGATTCAGAAGTGGTAACCGAGTGTCTCTGCCTCGGAGTCTCGGTTGAGCGGCTTGAAGGCAATCCGTTCTACAAGGAAAGATAACCGCGCCTGCGGACAATTTATCCGGAATCCCCGGAACGCGAAAGCCGGCTTTCCTTGCCGCGCCGCAGAGCCGTTGTTCGCGATACAGCTGGTGGGCGGTTCCGTACCACGCTTCCCGGCAATCCAAACGACGCACCCGCCGGCCGTTATTTCCTTTGGGGAGAGAACGCCCCCACGCGCCCGGCTTGCGCCGCGCCGGCGATTTTTCACCAGCCAGGACGCAAATAAATATAGCACAGCCATTTGTGTCATGGAAGCCGCCGTCGCCGCCGCCAGGAACGCCCCCAGGCTACCCGTTGGTCGGCAAGTTACCCCCGGACTTTGGCATCCAGCTTGCTAACTGAGAATAAGGACTGCGCGCAAACGACTGGCCACGACGTTGAATTACGGCCGGGCGCGAGCGAATTCCGCTTGACACCCCAACCCAGGGAAGTACGCTACATTGTTATTAACGAGCGGCCGGTGAAGCCACTGGTGGGTCGAATCCCTTGAACGGGCTGGCCACGGTGCCCCGTGCGCGACGTGCAGCCCCATCCCATCCAGGCTTTGTCCGTGCCACTCCCGGGAGGCCGAGCAAACATGGCGAAACACTCCCCCGATGCCGATTCGCCCAAGAGCAATCGCTCCCTGCAAAACTTTCTCGACTCCGCGGGCAACGGCCGCAACCAGGGCAGCTGGTCCGCCAAGCATAACGACGATCCGTGGGGCGACGGCCTCACCCGCGAAGCCGACGAGGTGAAGGAGACCTCCGACCAGGAACACGAGGAGATCCTGAACCGCATGCGCGGCCAGGGAGATGCCAAGGCAAAAGGACCCGACATGGGCAATAGCGCCGACGCCGAGGAAGTCGAAAAACTGTCCGCCGAGAATCAGGAACTGCGCAGCATCATCGCGGAGCTGCGCCAGCTGCTCGACGAGCAATCCAGCCAGGGTGAAGGCGGCGGTGGCGGCGGCGGGCTGTCCGACGAGCGCGAACGCGAGTACGAAGCGCTGCTCGAAGAAAAGACCGAGATGATCCGCAACCTGCACGTCAAGATGCAGGAACTCGAACGCCTGGCTACCGAACCCGGAGGCGGCGGCGGTGGCGCTGCTGGCGGTGACCAGGCGGGCAACGACGAACTGCTGGCCCTGAGCGACGAACTCGAACGCGAACGCTGCCAGCTGGAGCAGGAACGCCGCCAGCTGGAGGAAGACCGCCGCCAGCTCCGCGAAGACGAAGAAGCCATGATGCGCCAGATGCGCGAGATGGAACTGCAAATGGCCAAGGAGCGCGCCGAGCTGGCCCGCCAGCGCAACGAACTCCAGCGCCTGCACAGCGAAATCCGCCACGAGCTGGAACTGGCGCAGCGCGACGCCGCCGTCAACGAACGTCTCCGCCTGCTTCAGCGCCGCCATCAGGAAGTGGCCGGCGAGGACGAAGGCCCCAAGAAGAAAAGCAGCAGTGCCGGCACTCCGGCCAAGCCCCAGCCGAAAAAGGACAGCGGCAGCAGCGGCGGCGGTTCCGGCGGCAGTATCATGCGCCGCTTCTTCGGCGGCGGCGAGAACAAGTAACGCCGCCAACCGCTCTGGTTCAAACAGCACCGGCCTGCCAGGCTTCCCGGAGCCTGGCAGGCCGGTGCTGTTCCGCGCCCAGCCCAGCGGTTTGCGTGGGGTTGCCGCCCTTCGATTGACGGTCCTTTCGCCCTCCACTACCCTGATAGTTTCCTCTCCGCATTCGACGCTTCAACGCAACCGAGGCAATCCATGCCGGAACAATACATTTTCACCATTGAGAGCCTGAGCAAAGCGTACGGCAAACGCGAAGTGCTCAAGAACATCTGGCTGGCGTTCTATCCCGGCGCCAAGATCGGCGTCATCGGCAGCAACGGCGCCGGCAAGAGCACGCTGATTCGCGTCATGGCCCTTCAGGAAAAGGACTTCCTCGGCAGCGCCCGGCCAGCGGACAACATCAGCATCGGCTACGTGCCGCAGGAGCCGCGCCTCGACGAAACCAAGGACGTGGTCGGCTGCCTGGAGGAGTCCGTGGCAGCGACTCGCGCCCTGCTTCAGAAGCACGAAGACCTCAGCAACCAGATGGCGACCTGCGACCCGGACGACATGGAGAAAATCTCCGACCAGCTCGACCGCGTGCAGACCGAGATCGACGCCACGAATGCCTGGGAACTCGACCGGCAGCTGGAAGTCGCGATGGATGCGATGCGCTTGCCGCCCGGCGATGCCAAGGTCACGCAGCTGTCCGGCGGCGAGAAGCGCCGCGTGGCCTTGTGCCAGGTGCTGCTCCGGAAGCCCGACCTGCTGCTGCTCGACGAGCCGACCAACCACCTCGATGCCGAATCGGTCGCCTGGCTCGAACGCCATCTAAAGGAGTACCCCGGCACCGTCGTTTCGGTGACGCACGATCGCTACTTCCTCGACAACGTCGCCGAGTGGATCCTGGAAATGGACCACGGCCACGGCATTCCCTGGAAGGGCAACTACACCTCCTGGCTGGAGCAGAAGCAGGCGCGGTTGGCCAAGGAAGAGAAGGAAAAGTCGGCCCGTCAGAAGACCCTGGAACGCGAGTTGGAATGGGCGCGGATGGCCCCGCGCGCCCGCGTCGCCAAGAACAAGGCCCGCTTGAGCGCTTATGAAAAGCTGGCCAGCCAGGTGTACGATGAACGCGAGGACGAGCTGGTCCTGCAAATCCCACCGGGCGCGCGCCTCGGCGACCTGGTGGTCCGCGCCGAGCACGTCAAGAAGGGCTACGGCGACAACCTGCTCATGGAAGACCTGAACTTCGATTTGCCCAAGGGCGGGATCGTCGGCGTCATCGGGGCCAACGGCGCGGGCAAGACGACGCTGTTTCGCATGATCGTCGGCCAGGAGAAGCCCGACGGCGGCACCCTGCGCGTCGGCGACACGGTGGTGCCAGCCTACGTCGATCAGGGCCGCGACACGCTCGACAACACGAAGACGGTCTTCGAGGAGATCACTGGCGGCACGGACCACATCATGCTGGGCAACCGCAAGGTGGCGTCGCGCGGCTACGTCGCCCGCTTCAACTTCAAGGGGCCGGACCAGCAGCGCAAGGTGGGTGAGCTATCGGGCGGCGAGCGCAACCGCGTGCATCTGGCCAAGCTCTTGCGCCGCGGCGGCAACCTGCTGCTGCTCGATGAACCAACCAACGACCTCGACGTGGATACGCTGCGGGCGCTGGAAGACGCCATCGTCAATTTTGGCGGCTGCGCCGTGGTCATCAGCCACGACCGTTGGTTCCTGGACCGCGTCGCCACGCACATTCTGGCGTTCGAGGGTGACAGCAAGACGGTCTGGTGCGAAGGCAACTACCAGATTTACGAAACGCAACGCAAGCAGCGCCTGGGCGTCGAAGCGGACCAGCCGCACCGCATCAAGTACCGCAAGCTGCATCAGTAGTCGCTCGCGGCTTTGCAGTCAGATTACGTCAACGGCATAGGAGACGACATAAATCTCGATTTGCTCGAAGCGCTCGCGCAGGGCCAGCTTGAGATCGTGGAAGAACTCGCGGTGTTCGGGCAAGTCCTCCACGTCCACGACCAACTTCATGGACTCGTCCTCGTAGCGCTGGCCTTCGTGAGTCCAGACGCCCAGGACGAAATGCGGCGATAACGAGACCGCGCCGAACTGCGCGACGAGTTCATCCCGCGTCTGATAGAACTTCTCCTGGCTGACGGGCCGGCCGTCGTTGTGCATGCGCGGCAAGAGTATCTCGTAGCGTCTTTTCGGCATAGTCGAAGCCCCCACGACCCAGTTCCTGGTAGGCGATGCCCAGTTGGCGAAGCAGGTCCAGGGCCGGTTCGGGCACCATATAGACGTCGTCGGCGTAGCAATCGATCCGGCCACGCCGCGACAGTTCCGCCATCGCTCGGGCGCTTTCAGCCTTGTCCGGAACTTGAATCTTGATGAACAGCATGGTACGGCCCTTTCCCACGGGTCAAAGTCTGCAACCCAGGGCAATCGAGTATCACAACAACCCATTCTAACTGCGAACGGTACAGCAACACCACGCTGCTTCCGCGATTTCACGGTTTCCGCTATAGTCACACTGGAATCCGCGTGCCGAATCCGTGATGTACATCATGCACCAGCTCACCTTCGATTTCGATGTCGCCGTCGTCGGCGCGGGCCATGCCGGCGTGGAGGCCGCGCTGGCCCCGGCGCGCATGGGCCTGAAAACCGTGCTGCTCACCATGAGCGCCGACACCGTGGCCCAGATGAGCTGCAACCCCGCCATCGGCGGCGTGGCCAAGGGGCAGATCGTCCGCGAGATTGATGCGCTGGGCGGCGAGATGGGCCGGGTCATCGACGAGACCGCCATCCAGTTCCGCATGCTGAACCTCACCAAGGGGCCAGCAATGCACTCGCCGCGCGCCCAGGCGGACAAGAAGGCGTATCAGTTCGAGATGAAGCGGCGCGTCGAGGCGCGGGAGCACCTGACGCTGCGCCAGGAAATCGTCGAAGGGCTGCTCATCGAACGCCTGGACAACCCCGATGCCGCCGGCCCGGCGTTTCGCGTCACCGGCGTGCTGGCGCGCGGCGAGACGCTGTACCGGGCGCGGGCGGTCATCCTCACGACGGGGACGTTTCTGAAAGCCCTGATGCACACCGGCGAGGCCCAGACGCGCGGCGGCCGGGCGGGCGACCAGTCCGCGGAATTGCTGAGCGATAGCTTGACTTCCTGCGGCTTCGAGTTGGCTCGCTTCAAGACCGGCACGCCTTGCCGACTGAACGGCCGGACCATCGACTTCGACCGCTGCGAACCACAGCCCGGCGACGCCGAACCGCGCCCCTTCAGCTTCGCCAATGACAGCGTGACGCAGCCGCAGCTGATGTGCCACATCACCTACACCAACGAGCAGGTCCACGACCTGATCCGCGCCAATCTGCACCGCGCGCCGATGTACTCCGGCCAGATTTGCAGCCGGGGGCCGCGCTATTGCCCGTCCATCGAGGACAAGGTGGTGCGCTTCGCCGACAAGGACCGGCACCAGATCTTCCTCGAACCCGAGGGCCGGCAGACGCTCGAATACTATTGCAACGGCATCAGCACCAGCTTGCCCAAGGACGTGCAGCAGGCCATGCTGCGGCACATTCCGGGGCTGGAACGCGCGGAAATCCTCCGCTGGGGCTACGCGGTCGAGTACGACTACGCACCGCCGACGCAGCTGTTGCCCACGCTCGAAACCAAGCGCGTCGCCGGGCTGTACTTCGCCGGGCAGATCAACGGCACCACCGGCTACGAGGAGGCCGCTGCTCAGGGCCTGATGGCCGGCATCAACGCGGCACTCGCGATCAAGAGCGAACCGCCGCTGGTGCTGGACCGCAGCCAGGCGTACATCGGCGTGCTGATCGACGACCTGGTGACGAAGGGCGCGGATGAGCCCTATCGCATGTTCACGTCGCGGGCCGAGTACCGCCTGCTGCTCCGCCACGACAACGCCGACCGTCGCCTGACGCCGCTGGGCCGGCGCGTCGGGCTGGTCCAGGATACGGCCTGGCAGCGCTTGCAAAAAAAGGAAGCCGGGATCGCCGCCATGCAGCAGTGCCTGCGCGAGAGCAAGCACGACGGCGACACGCTCGACAAATGGCTGCGGCGCACCGAAACCACCTGGGACCAGCTGGTCGCCTGGAACCCGAAACTAACCGAGTGCGCGCCGGACGTGGTCGAGCAGGTCACGCTCGAAGCCAAGTACGCCGGCTACATCGAACGGCAAGCGCAGCAAGTCGCACGGTTCCAGAAGATGGAAAGCAAGACCATCCCGGCGCACTTCGACTTCGCCGGAGTGCCCCAGCTGCGCCACGAAGCCCGCGAGAAGCTGGCCCGCATCCGACCGAGCAACATCGGCCAGGCCAGCCGCATCAGCGGCATCACGGCGGCGGACCTGGCGGTGCTGCTGATGTACCTCGGTTGAGAGTCAACGAACCAACCCGGTCGCGGTGTTCAGGTATGGACCACCCACCGTGCCAAGAAAATTCTGCAAAATATGGAGGCTCAAAAACCCCAATGTTTTGCCACTGCGCGCCAAAGGCTTCTTGGCACGGAGTGGCAAAAACCCCAGTGTATTGCCACTCCGTGCCAAAACGCGCCTTGGCCCCGCTTGCCCTTGATCCACCGCACCCCGGTTTGGCAGACTGCCAGTGGCCAGGGCAGGCTGCCCGGTCAACCCTCGATCACCAGCTGACGGACCTCTGGACTACCTCTCCCACTTCTGATGGGCACTCACCACCATTGCGTCGGCGAAGTAAATTTTCGGTCGCAGCCTGATCTCCGCAGCGATGGCGGCACGTTGCCTCCCAGCGCACGCATCGTTTTCCGCCGGCTCTTGATTGTTGCAAGTATTTGTTGATTTTTGCTTTGCGACATACACGCTTGCTTCATTCCCCGCGACGCGCACCGTGCTATTTTTGCTTGTTGCTGTCACAGCCAGCCGTTCGAGAGCATGGTGGACTTTGCCGCTCGGCAGTCGCGCTGCGCACCCTGACACTCTCTCCGCGCAAGGTGGCCCGCCATGATGGACTGGTATGCGTCGCTCCGGAAGTTGGTGCATCGCTGTGTGCCGGCGGGCAGTCGTCCGCGGAAGCGCCAGCGGCGGGGCCGTGCGCGGCCGGTCGCTTGCGCACCATCGCTCGAACAACTCGAAGACCGGCTGGTGCCCGCCAACCTGCTGCTATCGCTGTCCGGTTCGACCCTGACGGTCGGCAGCACCTCGGACGACGATCTTTACCTCACCGTCAGCGGTGGGCTGCTGCAATGGAGCACCACCGGCGAAACCGGCACGTTCTCGTCCGACCTCGACAGCGATACGGCGGGCGACCAGACCCTGAGCGTGAACAGTGGGACATCGATCCGCATCGAATCCAAGAACGACACCGACGACCTCGGTACGCTCTTCTTTCAGGACTTCGTCACGTCCGGGGCCGCGTTCACCATCGACCTGACCGAAGCGGGAGATAAGGTCACCCTCGGCAACCTGGCCACCGGCGGCGCGGACTTCACCGTCAACACCAGCGGCACGATCATCGTCAGCGACGGCGCGGTCGTCTCCACGCGCGCCATCTCCGGTGTGAATCACGATAGCTCGGCTTCCATCGGCGACTCCGGCGACCTGACCCTCTCGGCCCGTATCATCGAAGTCAATACCGGGGCGCAGGTCTACGCCCACGTCGTCGGCAGCGGGTTCGCGGCCGGCGCGATCACCCTGACGGCCAGCGACAGCCTGGACGACTTCACCAGCGGCATCATCCTGGTTTCACCGTTCGACCCGACGAACACCAGCGCCAGCGTCACGCTCACCGGAGCCACGATCAAGGGCGGCGCGGTCTCCATCAGCGCCGAGGCGGACAGCGCCGACCTGTGGGGCGACGACGACAGCGACACCGGGGAAATCGCCGGGGAGATCGGCACGGAGTTCTTCAGTTCGCTGTCGCTGATCGGCGGCGCGGCCGTCTCGAAGGCGACCTCGGAGATCACCGTCAGCGGCGGCTCGATCACCGCGGAATCGCTGAGCCTGGACGCCTATGCCGCCACCGATGCCGAGATCACGACCATCACGGTCTACCTGGCCGTGGCCTACGGCAAGAGCACGCCCACGGCGCGCATCAACATTCAAGACGGCGCGCGGCTCAGCACCACCGGCGACCTGACCGTGTCCGCGCAGGCCGACAGCGAACTGGCGGTGAAGGCCACGCAGGCGCTGCTGGGCGTCAGCGGCGTGGCCGAGAAGTACAACGTCACGCTGGCCATCGCCGAGGCCGCGCCCGAGGCGGCGGCCCGCGTGTCGTCCGATGCCAGCCTGAGCGTCGGCGGCAACCTGAACCTGTCGTCCGAGGTCAACAAGAACCACAACGTCACGTCGTCGGCAGCCGCCTACGCCGATGGCGTGGTGGGCACGGCCATCGCCGTGAGCATTGGCGAGGCGACGGCCGAAGCGCTGCTCGACGGCGACGCCGCAGTGACCGGCGACGTGAACATTGCCGCCCGGATCGACACCGAGAAGAACGACACGGCCACCTCCGCCACCGTGGGCAGCAGCGCGTTCACCAAGTTTCTCACCAGCGGCTCGTTCAACCCACTGGGGGCGACGGGCAACCTGATCTCGTCGCTGACGGGCGGCCAGGTCAAGAACCAGTCCTCGCAGAGCCAGACGCAGCAATTCGGGCTGGGCGCTGCCATCACCGTGGCAGCGTTCACGAACACCGCCACGGCGCGCGTCGGCCCGGGCGCTGCGGTCTCGGCCGGCGGCGACCTGAGCGTCATTGCGGACGTGGTCGAGTTCCCGGAAGCAAGCGCCATCAGCACGCTGAATACGCTGGAAGGCACCAGTTCGCGCAACAACGGCGTCAGCGCCGCCATCGCCGTCAACGTGGTGGACAGCACCGCCGAGGCCAGCATCGGCAGCGCCGCCGTGGTCTCGGCCGGCGGCGATGTGCGCGTCGAGGCGGCCAACCATGTGCCCTACGAGATTCAATGGCACAAGATTTCCAGCCTGAGCGACATCACCGACAAGCTCAACTTCAACCTCGGCATTCAGAACGGCTTCTTCACCACCTGGGCCGAAGCGCTGTCCACCGCGAACAAGAACGCCCTGGGCGGCAGCGTCAACGTCGCCGTCTTCACGGCGGACACGCGGGCCACCATCGGCGACGATGCCCAGGTGACGGCCGGCGGCGACCTGAGCGTGGTCGCGCTGGGCGAGAACGACACGGTCAACTTCGTCGGCTCGCCGCTCTTCTTCTTCAACGGCTCCGGGCAGAACGGCGTCGGCGGCGCGGTCATGGTCATCGTCTACGAGAACGACACCATCGCCAAGATTCAGGCGGGCGCGGTGGTCGAGGCCGACAGCGTGCTGGTGCAGGCCGACAACGACATGCAGAGCATCGGCCTGGGCGTGCAGGGCGGTTCCGCCGGCAACTTCGCCTTCAACGGCGCGCTGGGCTGGATGCAGATCGACAACCGCACCATCGCCAAGGTTTCCGAGGATGCGACCCTGAACGTCGGCGATGGACTGATTCGGCTGGCCCGCCGCTTCGATTCGCTGAGCAGCAGCGACAACACGCTTTTCGCCGCCGCTCCGCAGTTCGCTCCGGATGAGGAATACGACACCGATGAAGACGACCACCCGTTGACACGCCTCGACCCGGACGCCGATACGATCACGCTGGCCTACGACCACGGGTTGACCACCGGCCAGGCGGTGCGCTACTCGGGGGATGATGGAACCGTCATCGACGGCTTGGCCGACGGCGCGACCTACTACGCCATCGTCGTCGATGCCAGTACGCTCAAGCTGGCGACTACCAAGGCGGAAGCCGACGCGGGACTGGCCATCGACCTGGCGCAGCCGAGCGTGGCGAACACGCTGCACGGTCTGTATCCCGGCTTCGATCCGACCGCTACTGGCACGGTCGATCTCGACACGGATACCCTCGACGTGGGTTTTGCCCACGACCTGGTCACGGGACAGCCGGTCAGCTATTCCAGCGGCGACGGCACGGCCCTCGGCGGCCTGACCGATGGCGCGACCTACTACGTCATCGTCACCGGCGCTACCACCTATCAACTCGCAGCCTCCGAGAGCGATGCCTACGCGGGCACGGCCCTTGACCTGACTGCCATCGGCACCGGCACGGGGCACTCGCTGCTGCCCACCGCGTTCAACGCCGTGCGGGTGGATGACAACCTTTCCAGTCTCGACACGAATGGGAACGGCAAGCTCGACACCGGCGATGCGCACATCACCAGCAGCGACTCGGACTATTACTACACGGACCTGAGCATGCTGGTGGTGGCCGAGGACGATTCGCGCCTCTACAGCGGCATCGGCGGCGTGTCCATCGGCAAGAACACCGGCGTGGGCATCTCCATTGCCGTGGATGTGATCGACCGCACCACGAAAGCCCTGATCGGCAGCGAGGACTACGCGCTGCAAGACGGCGACTACGCGCCGGGCGTCGGCGTGGACAGCACCGGGACCGTGAACGTCGGCTACGCGCACGGCTTCAGCGACGGCGACACGGTCATCTACACTTCCGGCGGCGACCTGGCTATCGCCGGCCTGCTCGACCGGCAGGTGTACCACGTCGCCAACGTCATGGAGACTTCCTTCACGCTGGCTCGCAGCGCCTTTGAGCACACGCAATCCTTCGCGGCGGCGACGGCCGTCGATGCGGTCCAGCACACGCTCGACCTCGGCTACGCGCACGGCTTCCACACCGGCGACCGCGTGCAATATCAGGCCGGCGACGGCGACACGGCCATCGACGGCCTGACCGACGGCGGCATCTATTACGTCATCGTGGTCGATGCGCAAACCATCGCGTTGAGCGCCGTCGAGGACAAGGTTTACACCATCGACCCCATCGCCTTCGTGCCCTATCTCACGGTGGATGGTGGCACGGATGAAATCCTGCTGGGTTACGAGCACGGGCTGACCACCGGCCAGGCAGTACGCTACTCCGCGAACGGCGGCAACGCGGTGGGCGGCCTGGTCGATGGGACCACGTATTACATCATCGCAGTCGATGAGGAAGCTATCCAGCTGGCGGCCAGCAGCGCCGATGCAGCCAGCGGCAGCGCACTCGACCTCGACCCCACGGCGGCCTACGGCATCAACCATACGCTACTGCCCGGCTTCGACCCGGCCAGCGACCTCGAAGCCGCGGACGACCGCAACGACGGCCGCATCGAGGTCATCGACCTGGGCTACGAGCACGGCTTCGCCACGGGCGCGGCGATCCGCTACGATGCCGCGAGCCACACGGCGCTCGGCGACCTGACCGACGACACGCGCTACTATGCCGTCGTCATCGACGCGACGAGAATTGCCCTGGCCGCCAGCGAGGCGGAAGCCAACGCCGGCCGTGTCCGGTACTTCGATGCCAGCAACACCGTCGCGGACTTCTTGCTCGACGAGGACGGTCTGGGCGGCCTCGATACCATCGACCTCTTCACCACGCACGGCTACGCGACCGGCGACCGGGTCGTCTACAGCGCCAACGGCGGCACGGCGCTCGGCGGCCTGAGCGACGGCGTGACCTACTACGTCATCGCGCTGGACGATGCGACCTCGCCGCTGGACGATACCTCGTCGATGCTGAAGCTGGCCGCGACGCTGGAAGATGCCGAGGATGGCATTGCCATCACGCTGACCGCCACCGGCGATGTCCCCGACCTGGAAGACGCCCCCACCGGCTTCCACTACCTGCGCGGCGACACCCGACTGGCGCTGAACGCCGCGACCTCCACCGGCGACGCGCATTTCTTCGAGCGCGACGTGCGGCTGGACCTCGACGGCACCGCCGCGACTGGCACGGCGCACACGATCCGCCTGGCGCTCGATCCGGACACGACCACGCGGGACGCGCACGGTTTCGGCAGGACGTTCACCGCTTCCACCGCGGTCAGCGGCAATACCATCGACCTGGGCTACACGCACGGCTTCACCACCGGCCAGGCCGTGCTCTACACCAGCGGCGAAGGCACCGGCATCACCGGCCTGAACGAAGGGCAGACCTACTACGTCGTCGTCGTCGATGCGACGCGCCTTCAGCTGGCGGAATCGGCTGACGAGGCAGCCAGTGGTTCTCCCGACGTGGTCGAATTGGACGCGAGCGACGCAGCTGGCGACGCGCACGGCATCGCGGCGGTGGTGCGCGCCGCGCCGCTCGTGGATAGCGCGCTCGATGCTATCGACTTCGGCGCGGCGCATGGGTTGACCACGGGCGACCGGGTCACCTACTCCAGCGGCGGCGACACCGCCATTGGCGGCCTGACCGACGGCGCGACCTACTACATCATCCGCCTGGACAACACCACGGTGCAGCTGGCCGCCAGCGCTGACGATGCGGCGAACGGTGTGGCCCTTGGTCTCGACGCGACGGGCACCCTCGGCACCGGCCACACGCTGAGCGATTACAGCCTGTCCGCCACGGCGGGTTCCGTCACCGCCGACGGGGCCGCCTTGGTAACCGCCACAAACGCGGGCGAGATTGTCTCGGTTACCCTGGCGGCGGCGGTCGCCAGTCCGTCAGCCACCAGCTGGGTCAAAGCGTCCGGCGTCTCGAAGAACACCGCTTCCGGCTCGCTGGCGACTTCGGGCCTGACCGTCTCCGGCGATGTGGCCGTGAACGTGGTCGTTTCCAGCGCTCAGGCATATCTGCGCGACGCTCACTTCGTCGGCACGGACCTCTCGGTGCGCGCCGCCAACGAGACCACCATCATCGCCGCGGCCGGCGCGATCGCCTATGCCTCGACCACCCAGGACGCGAAGGGCCTGGCCGGCTCGGTGGCGATCAACGTCATCCATACCCCCGCCGTGGCCTGGATCGCGGACTCGACCGTCGAGTTGACCGGCGACCTGGACATCGCCAGCGAAACCGACTCCGTCATCGGCTCGTTCGCCATCAGCGGCAGCAAGGTCAAGGGCACGCTGGCGCTGGCCGGTTCGATCACCGTGAACGTGGTCAGCGCGCTGGCGGCGGCCCGCGTGCTGGGCGGCACGACCATCACGGCCGCGAACGTCAACCTGGACGCGGCCGAGACCAACGAGATTTACTGCCTGGCCGGCAGCGTGGCTATCGCCGACGGTTCGTTCGGTTCCTTCAGCGGCGGCAGCTACACTTCATCGAGCCAGACCGGTGTCGGCTTCGCGGCGGCGGTCAACGTCATCGACAACGGTGCGGGCACCGAGGCGCTGATCGAGGACTCGGACGTGGACGCCAGCGGCCTGGTGACGCTGGCCGCGCTGGCCAGCAATACCATCGTCAGCGCGGCGGCGGCCTTCGCCCTGACCAGCGAGGCCCGTGCCCTGGCGGTCGCGGCCAGCCTGTGCATCAACGTCGTCAGCACCACGACCTACGCCGGCATCCGCCGCAAGCGGACCACCGGCGTGGTGGCGAACGACGGCGTTGAAGTCGAGGCCGAGGATTCGTCCACGGTGCTGACGCTGTCCGGGGCGGGCGGCTTCGCGCTGAACACCAGCGGCATGAACAGCGGCGTCGGCGCGGCCATCGCCGTCAACGTCGTCAACAACAACGTCACCGCCGAGATCGACGACGTTCCGTTGACTACTTCGGCCGGCAGCGTCGCGGTCACGGCCACCTCGGCGACCTTCATCGGTTCGGTCGCCATCGGCGGAGCCGCCGCCAACTCGCTCGGGGTGGCCGGCTCGTTCTCGGTCAACGTCATTGATAACTCGATTCACGCCGCGATCGCGGGCAGCGACACGGTCATCGACGCGGACGGCAATGTCGCGGTGCAGGCTGACGACCACAACACGCTGTTCACCCTGGCGGGCAGCGTGTCGCTGGTCGGCGTGCTGGGCTATTCCGGCAGTGGGGCCAACACCGCCATCGGCGTGGCCAACTCGACAGTCTCGCTGTCGAACGATGTGAAAGCCTGGCTCGGCGACGGCGTCTCCGTGCAGGCCGATGGCAACCGAGGCACGGTGGACGTTTTCACCGGCACAGTGGACGGCGCGGGCGACAAGGCGACCGAGGCGGTGCGCGGCGTGGCCGTGGCGGCGGTGTCGTTCGACGAGATTACGACCATCTCGGCGGGCGGCGCGGCCGGCGGGCGCTTCGCCGTCGCCGGTTCGGCGAACGTGACCGTGCTAAACGAGGTCACGCATGCCTGGATCGGCCAGCAGGCGCTCATTAACCAGGCCACGACGGGTGAAGCCACGACGCAGAGCGTTACCGTGCGGGCCGGCGAGCGCACCGACCTGCTGGGCATCGCGGGCGCGATCGCGTACGCGGGGGCCGGCGGCTTCGGGGCCGGCATCGATATCGCCGTCATCACCAAGGACACGCAAGCCTGGATCGACAGCGCGGCCGCTGTGGAAGCTCAGAACAACGTCTACGTGACCGCGCATTCCCGCGAAGACCTGATTTCGGTGGCGGCCTCGATCGGCATTTCCAGCGGGTCCGGCGCGCCGGGCGCGAGCACCTCCTATGGCGTGGCCGGCAGCGTGGACATCTCGGTCTACGACATCACCACGAAGGCGTACCTCGCCGGGAGCAACGGTTCCCTGAGCGGCGCGACCGTCGCGGCCGGGGGCAGCGTCGTGGTCTCCGCCGCGGCCGAACTGGAAGCGGATGTGGGCACCGGCAGCGCGGCCTACGGCGGCACGGCAGGCGTGGGCGGAGCCATCGGCGTGCCCGTCGTCACCAAGCATACGCTGGCGTTCATCGGCGCGGGCGCGACGGTTGATGCCTACGCCAACCGCGACGGCGTCAGCGTCTACACCGGCGAGTTCAGTACGGCTTACGATGATGACACGACCGAGGACGGCGAGGTCACGGCGGTCAACCTCGACAACGACGACTTCGACGAACTGAACGATGATTCGTACTTGAAGGACCGCAACGCCACACCCGAGACGCAAAGCGGCTTCCAGGGCGTGGCCGTCGGCGCGGTCAGCTGGGACACCGTCGAGGTCTACAGCGTGGGTGTGGGCGCGTCGCAGACCACGGCGGTGCAGGTTTCACTCGGCGTGCTGGTGGTCGATAGCGACGTGGAAGCCACCATCGGTGCGGGGGCGCAGGTCAACCAGAACGCGACCGCCGGCGCGGGCAGCGAGCAGTGCGTGCTGGTAGCGGCCGGCAGCGACTTTTTCCAGCGCGCTATCACGGGCGGCATCGCCGTCTCGACGGGCAGCCAGGCGGCCACGCCGAGCATCAATGTTTCGTACCTGACCTTCGACACCAAGGCCGAGATCGCCGCGTCGGCGGACGTGGCAGCGCGGCGGAACGTCAGCGTCACCGCGTCCAGCGAGCAAGACCTGATCACGGCGGCGGTGAGTATCGCCGGGTCGAGCAGCGGCTTCGCCGGCGCGGGCTCGGCCGGGGCCATCGACCTGAACAACACGACTTACGCCTACATCTCCGAGAACGCGATCGTTGCTGCGGGCGGCAACGTGCTCGTGGCGGCCAGCGATGTCACCGATATGGACATCGTCGGCGGCGCGGCCGGCGTGTCGCTCTCCGGCGGCGGGGTGGGCGTCGGCCTGGGCCTGGCACTGATCGACAAGGACACGCAGGCGGTCATTCACTCTGGCGCTTCGGTCAACGCCGATGGCCAGTACGGCACGCAGTCGATCCGCGACGGCAGCGGTCCGTCCGGCTTCACGGCGGCGCGCGGCGTGCTCGTGACCGCCTTCAGCGCTGAGGAAATCTTCACCGCCGCGGTGTCCGGCAGTTTTGGCAACATTGGCGTGGCGGGCACCATCACCTGGGAACAACTCGATTCCGACACACGCGCGGAGATCGAGGACGGCGCGGTCATCAACGAGGACCGTGCGGGCGCGCACGCGGACCAGGACGTGATGGCCGTCGCCGTCAACGTGCTGGACGTGGAGTTGATCCTGGGCACCGTCGCCGCCTCGTCCAGCGGCAGCCTGGCCGGCACAGTGGACGTCGGCTTCGTCGGCAACGACACGACGGCAGCCATCGGCGGCACGATCTACGCCAGCGACGACGTGCGCGCTGCCGCATTGGGCGTGCGCGACATCGACAGCACCGTGGTCAACGCGGCGGTCTCCGCAGGCGGCGCGATCTCCGGCGCGGTCACCGTCTGGACGGTCGGCGGCAACGATGGCGGCGGCTACTCCGTGGACGGTGCGAGCGACGACGCCACGGAGGACGGCAGTGGCGAAAGCGCCACCGACGATGCGAGCGAGCAACTCGACGACAGCCTGGCAGCCGGCGACCCGGATGCCTTCGAGTCGTCCGGCGACAGCATTCGGGGCGACAACTCCGCAGCCGTGGCCACCCATGCCGGCGGCGCATCCGCCTTCTTCCAGTCCATCGGTCAGGCGATCACCGGCGACACGACGACCGAGACCCGCGCCTATATCGCCGCAAATGCCGTGGTCACGGCGGGCGGCGATGCCACGGTCTCCGCCGTGGACGACACCGAAGCCACCCTGGCGGCCGGCAATCTGGCCGGCTCGGCCAACGGCAGTGCGGGCTTCAGCATCGCCATCTTCAATCTCGATGCAGTGACCGAGGCTTATGTCGGCGCGGATGCGACGCTCGACGTGGGCGGCGCGCTGCGCGTGGCGGCCCAGGCCGAGGAAACGCTGAGCAACTACGTGCTGGGCGGTGCGGGCGCGGTCTTCGGCGCGCTGGCCGTGCAGTACGGTGAGATCGACGACACCAGCTCGCAATACGCCGCTCTGGGCGCGGGCGCGATGGTCGTCAACGCCGACAGCTTGACCGTGACCGCGGCGCACGACCGCACGCTGGAGATGTTTCAGGGCAGCGCGGCCGTGGGCGCGGTCGCCGTGGGGGCTTCCATCGCCAAGACGACAGCAGGCGGCGAGGTGGCGGCGCAGGTCGGCGATGACGTGCAACTCGGGACGTCCACAACGGCGCTCGGCTCGCTGACGGTCCAGGCGACGGCCACGGATGAAGCCAGCGCCTTCGCGGTCGCGGTGGCGTCCGGCGTGCTGGCGGGCACTTCCGCCGAGGCCCGGACGACCGTCACGCCCGCAATCACCGCCTCCGTGGGCGACGACGCCACCGGCTGGTTCAGCGGCGACGTGCAGGTGTCGGCGGAAGCGGACCTGAACGGCGCGGCGCGCGGCACTGGCGGCGCGCTGTCGGTCGGGGCCTCCGGCGGCCAGGTGATCGGCAGCACGGTCGTCTCGCCGACCCTGAACGCTGCCATCGGCGAGGATACCGCGCTGACGGCTGGGAATATCGAAGTGCAAGCCACGCTCGACAGTCTGGCCTACAGCCAGGGTTACGGCGTCAACGCGAGCTTGCTGCTCGGCGCGACCGGCCTGGAGTTGTCCGCCGACAGCGGGGGCGAGGTCACGGCATTCGTGGACGCCGGCAGCACGCTGACCGCCAGCGGCGACGTGATCGTGGCTGCGGACGCGACGACCGAGGCGGAAGCCAGGGCCCTGGGCGCTGCGGCGGGTATCGCGGCGGTGGGCGGCATCGCGGTGGATGTCTCCAGCGACACGACCACCGAAGCCTTCCTGGGCAATGGCGTCAACGTCAGCGCCGACGGACTGACCATTGCCGCGACCGGGACCGATACGCTCACCGCCGACGCGGAAAACTACAGCGGTTCGTTCGTCGGCAGCTTCGGTACGGAATCGGGCGACCTCTTCGCCGTGGATGTGGACCTGGACGCAAGCAGCAGCACGTCCGCCGGCATCGCCAACCGCACCGGCGGCACGCAGAGTATCGAGGTGGGCGCGCTGACCATCGCGGCCGAGCACGCCACGATCTTCGACGGAAAGGCCGATAATGTCGCCGCTTCGCTGCTGCTCGGCTTCGGCGGGGCGCGCGTCGATGCCGAGGTGATCCAGGCCGAGGTGACGGCACAGGTCGGTAGCAATGTCGTGATCGCGGCGGACAGCATCGTCGTGACCGCCGAGAACCGGACGAGCAGCACGCGCCTCGACTCCGAGAGCCAGGCCGGCGGTTCGGTGGCGACGGCCTGCGGCGCGACCACGGATGTCACCGTGCAACACGATACGCGGGCCACGATCGGCAGCGGCGCGAGCATCACCCAGACCAGCGCGGCCGGCGCGTTCACCGTGACGGCCCACAACGACGCGGCCCTGGAACTCGCGGCCGACGTGATCGCCCTCAGCGGTCTCGGCTCCGGCGCGGACGGCAATGCCCGCGCCCGGCTGCCCCAGTTTGACGCCATCGTGTCGCTGGGGACCAACGCCAACCTCGTCGGCCTGGGCGAAATCACGCTGGCCGCCTACTCCGAGGCCGATGTCTTCGCGGATGCTTTCGCCCAGGCCGGCGGTACGGTCGCGGACTCGGAAGCGGATGCGGTAGCGAGCGTGGTCAGTACCAACACGGTCACGGTCGGCGCGGGCGCGACCATCACCTCGGATGAGGACATCCAGCTGCTGGCGGGCCAGAGCGACGTGCTCAAGGACCTCAACGACCTCGCGCCCGAGACGAACGATTTCGACATGAAGGCCGACTCCTACGCCTATTCCGGCGCGGCGGGGGCCTTCGCCGACGCGGACGCCGATGCCTCGGTCACGCAGACGAATACCATCACGGTCGCCGCCGGTTCGGTCATCACCAGCGTCGGCGACGTCTACCTGCTGACCGAGGAAGGCGCGCCGCTGGTCAGCGGCACGTCGTACTCCTACGACTACAGCGCTGCCAACGGCGGCTCGTCCTCGAACTCGGCCACGAACACGGTGACGGTCGATGGCACCATCGAGGTCGGCATCCATAACCAGCAGTTGATTACGATTGCCCTGGATGGCACGGTCACCGCAACCAATGGCGAAGAAGCCGACCTGGACTTGCTCGCCAAGGTCAGCGGCCCGACCAACGGCACGCTCGACGGCAGCTTCGCAGCGCGCATCAACCAGCTGATCGCGTTGAAGCAGATGTACGCGGGCACGGCCGAGGAAGATGTCTACCTGGCGCAGATCGAAGCCTGGGTGCAGACCATCAATGACCTGGGCGGCGAGGCGTCCTACGATTCAGCCACGGACGCGGTCAGTTTCCAGACCTCGATCACCACGTCGTTCTACACCATCGACGATATTTACGCGGCTTCCGCGAACATCGTCGTCGAGGCCGATGCGCTGTTCGGCGGCGGCGACCTGATCGCGCGCGGCAATACCAAGATAGAAGTCCTGAACTACACGGATGCCTCGCTGAAGATCAACGACCTGGAAATTCCCGACGAAGCGGGCGGTGAAGTGCTGTTCAACGATACCAGCATCACCGCCGCCAGCACCGTCGCCGACCTGAACGAAACCGGGATTGCCGGCACGGTCGCCTTCACGGTCACGGCGGCCGGCAACTCGGCCGAGCCGGAAATCACGGTACGGAACTTCGACGATGTCAGCCATACGCGGGTCGCGCACTTATTGCTGCAAGGCAACGTCTCCAACCCGGACGGCACGGTGGCCATCGACAGCGCCGAGGGCAGCGTGTTGACCACCGGTTCACTGACCGCCGGCACCCTGGTCATCGAGAGCGGCGGCGACTTCATCCTCAGCGACAGCGACGAGGACGGTGATGGCTTCTTCCACGTCGGCGGCGATCCCGCCGACCTCTACGACGATGTGGCCGGCGACAACGAGGACGCGGAATCCCAGGTCGCCGATGTGGGCAGCACGCCGCGCTCGGGCACCGGCGGCACCATCGTCGCCGGCAATGTGTTCATCGCCGCCGAGTATCTGAACGTCAACGGCACGATTCAGAGCGGCATCCCGGAGCACTTCATCAACATCGCGGATGTGGACGGCCAGCTGGCCGCGACCATCGCCGGCTTCAACACCGCTTACGCCGCGAACAACGCGCTCCGCTACCAGACGCTGGCGGAAAAGTACATCACCTACACCAGCGACCGGAGCGCGGACGACACCGTCTTCCTGGTCTGGGACGCGCGGGAACAGCGATTGAAACTATCGGCCGACATCGAGGTCAAGGGCGGCAATATTCAGCTGGTCGGGCATATTCTCAACACCGGCGGCGGCCAGCTGAAGGTCATGGACGGCTACGGCGCGATCAGCGTGGACAACTCGACCGGCTATACGCTGGTGCTGGACAACCTGAGCGCCGGTGAAGGAGCGGACGACAACCACGGCATCGAGGGACGCATCTACATTCTCGACCGGGGCCGCTTCATCAACGACGGCACCGTCCGCTACTACCAGACGGAGATTACCCGGCTCGGCAACGTGGTGACGAAAACCACCTACGTGACGAACGATGCCGGCGGGCAGACCATCCTGTCCACCACGACGGCCAACACGGCCATCGGCGCGGTCGATCCCGATGCCGTCCACATGACGTACTTGCCGGACAACCACAGCTACGCCTGGCAGACAGCCCGCAAGGAATACCGCGACGAGGTCTACGAACGGAACAATCAGAACTCGCAGCGGACCATCGCCGAGGTGTTTCAGCCGCAGTACCTGACGGCTTCCAACCCGGAGCGGACGGCGATCCTGACCACGGGCCGCTACGCCGACGTGGACACGCCGCTCGGGTCCGACGTCTACTCCTACGATTTCAGCGAGTACGGCCTGGGCGGCGTGCTCAACCTCACCACGTACATCCATACCACCTACGACATCTTCGGGCACGTCTCGGACCGCGACTACGACCATACGCTCGAAGCGGTCTACGGCGTGCTCGACAGCCATACGCACCGGCTGAACGCCAACCAGGCCATCAACATCACCTTCATGGGCAATGACGGCTCCATCGCCGTGCAATCGACCAGCTCCGTGGTGCTGGCGGGCACGCTGGCGGCGCGGGGCGGCACGGTGTCGATCACCACGGACGGTTCGATCACGTCCGATTCGCCGGACGGTGTCATTGAGGCCGCGACGATCAGCCTCAGCGCCGGCACGGGCATCGGCGGCGACGGCACGCTCTACACCGACCTGACCGGTGTGGATGAGGGCACGCTGGCCGCCACGACGACCAGCGGCGACATCGCCATTACCGAAGCCAGCGGCGACCTGGGTGTCCTGGAAGTCAGCGCTGCCGGGAATGTCGCGCTGACGGCGACCACGGGTGGCATCCTCGGTTCGACCGCCATCGACACGGGAGCGCACGTCACGGGTCAGTCGCTCACCCTGACAGCAGGCGCTGCCGTCGGTTCGGAGAATCAGGAACTGCGGCTCGATTCGGGCAGCGACGATGCGGATACGGTCACGGTCACCGCC
>JAEUIF010000583.1 GCA_016795185.1 Planctomycetia bacterium
CTCGCAAGCTTCCCATGCCCACGCAAAGCCGTGGGCATGGCACCCAGTTCCTTCCCATTGCACAACAGGTCGCTTGAGCCCGCACTAGCGGGGTACGGTCAACCGCAACAGATAGAGCGTGCCGTTGCCGTTGGCGAGCGCTAGATGCCGGCTATCGGGCGCGAAGGCCAGGTCTTCGACGGTGCCGGGCAGTTCCCAGTCGCGCAGCACCTTTTGGTGAGCCACATCGTACAGCACCACTTTGCCGGTGTAACTGATGGCCAACAGCGCGCCGTCAGGTGAGTAGGCCAGCGCATGGACGGAACCGCGCACCTGGGGCAGGATCAGGTCGGTGCGTTCGCGGGCGTCGGTGGGCGTGACTTCCCAGAAGCGGACCAGGCCATTGCTGGAGCCGACCGCCAGCGTCTGGCCGTCGGGCGCGAAGGCCACGGTCACCAGGGCCGCCTTGGATTGCGCCATCCGCAGGTCCGGCGTCCGGCGGCGCGGCCGAGGTCCGGTCAGGTCCCAGAGGGCGACGCCTCCGTCGCGCGCCGCGCAGGCCAGGTAGCGGCCCCGCGGGTCGATCGCCAGGCCCACGACGGGATCGTTGTGGAGCAGCGGTTCGCCCAGCGGCGTCAGTTTGCCCTGGGCCACATTGTACAGCCGCACGACCTTATCGATGCCGCTGGCCGCCAGCAGCTTGCCGTCGCCGCTGACGGCCACAGCGGTCAGCATGAAGTTGCTCTGCGCATTGCGACTGGTTTCCATCGGCTTGGGCGAGAACACATCCCACAAGCGCACGCTGCCGTCCCAGGCGACGGACGCCAGCAGCTTGCCGTCGGGAAAATACTTCACGTCGTTGATCGGCCGCCCATGCGCGTCAATGACGTACTGTTCGGTGGGCTGGGAGCCGCCACCGAACGCCAGGAGACGGATGCGGCCGTTGCGCCCGCCCACGGCCAGCGTCTGGCCGTCGGGCGCGAATGACAGGGCGCGGGCATCGAACAGATCCTGGCGCGGCGTCAACAGCCGGGGCGGCTCGGCCGACAGGTTCCAGACTTGTAAGCCAAAGGTGCCAGCAAGCACCAGCGTGCGACCGTTGGCCGCGAGCCCCATGGCCGTGCAGCCCTGCGTGTAATTGGGCAGTGTAATCCGCTCCTTCGGGTCGCCGGCCGCGGAAACGTCCCAGAGCTGGATGGGGAAATTGGAGCCGTTGTGACAGACCAGCGTGTGGGCGTCCGCCGACAGCACGCCGTTCGCGTTCGCGCCTTTGGCTGCCTCGGCGTAGCCGCTCTGCTTGCGGCCCGCCAGGTCCCAGACGTAAATATCGCGGCCGTGGCAGCCGATCACCAGCCGTTCGTTCTTCGGCGATAGCGCCAGTTCGGTGACCTCGTCCAGTTCGGTGATGGTGAAGTAGTTGGCCCAGCCGTTGTCGTTTGGTTCCCAGAAACGCACCGTCTTGTCGCGCCCGCCGGAGAGCAGCTTCTGGCCGTTGTGCGTCCAGGCCAGCGCCTGGACGGCGGCGGCGTGCTTGCCGACCGTCACCGGCAGCGGGGCTTCGAGGCGGCCCACGTCCCAAACCTTGATCTCGTCGACGCCGGCCGAAGCCAGCTGCTGCCGGTTCGGCGCGAAGGCCAGCGCCAGGACCGCAGTGCGATGGCCCTTGAGGATCAGCTTGCGCGTCGGCTGGACGCGGCCAGCGTCCCAGATATAGATGTTGCCGTCGTTGCCGCCGACGGCCAGCGTCTGGTTGTCCGGCGAGAAGTGCAGGGAGGCGATGCCGTTGCATTCCTCGCGGAAGTAGTCGCGCTGGCGGTGCGTGCCAGCGTCCCAGAGGTGGACGATGCCGTCGCTGCCGCTGGTGGCGATCAACTTGCCGTCGGGACTGACGGCCAGCCGGTTGGTCGGGCTCCACAGGCGGCCCTGGTGCTTGCCGAACAGGGCGACCAGTTCCTTCGGCTGCCAGGCGAACTGCTCCTCCGGCGGAATGGAGCGGGCGTCGAGCACATCGAGCGGCGACCGCGGAGCGGACGGCGTCGCCGGACTGGTCGCGGTCTTGCTGCTCATGGTTTTCGCCGTCGTCGCGCGCCCGGAGGCGGCTTCGCCGCCGTTTGAATCGTCCAGCACGACGTACAGGCCGACGGCCAGCCCCACCAGCAGCAGCAAGCCGAGCGCGCCGCCGACCAGGGCATGACGCAGCCCGCGCCGCCGCTGCGCCACCTTGCGCAAGCGTTCGGGGGCGTCGGCCCGCACGGTCCGGTCCTTGCGGCTGAACAGCGTGGACAGGAACGTTGGCAGCCGGCTTTCGGGCGCCACGGTCTTGAGAAACTTGGTCAGCGGTTTCGCCGTCACCGCCTGGGCGTCCGACAGCAGACCGGGCCGGCTCAGCGCCTGCACGAGCTTGGCGGGCGTCTGGTAGCGCTGGGCCGGGTCCTTGGCCATTAACTTGCGGATGATGGCGGCGACGCGGGGCGGCACGTCCGGCCGCAGTTGCTCGATCGGCGTCGCTTCCTCGAAGCAGTGCTTGATGAGCTTTTCCGTGCCGGTTTCGCCACCGAACGGCGGCCGGGCGGTCAGCAGGAAGTAGAAGGTGCAGCCCAGACTGTAGAGGTCCGAACGGATATCGGCCTGGCGGGCGTTGCGCGCCTGTTCGGGTGCGATGTAATCGGGCGTGCCGATCACCTCGCCCATCTGCGTCAGGCCCGAAGTGGCTTCATCGCCCTCGTGGCGCACGCGGGCCAAGCCGAGGTCGAGCAGCTTGACCTGCCCCACGCCGTTGCTGCCCGGTCCCGGCCGCGCCAGCAGCAGGTTGGACGGCTTCACGTCGCGATGCACCAGGTTGCGTTCGTGGGCGTGGGCCAGGCCGGTCGCCGCTTGCCGGACGTACTCGCATGACTCGGCGACCGGCAGCGGCCCGCGCTGCTTGACCAGCCGGCCGAGGTCCATCCCTTCGACGTATTCCATGGTCAGGAAGTGGGCGTCCTCGACCTGGTCGGCGTCGTAGGCCATCACGATGTTCGGGTGCGACAGTTGCGCGCTGGCCTGGATTTCGCGCCGGAATCGGCTGACGGCCTCGGCGTCCGCCAGGCGGTCCTTGCGGATGACCTTGATCGCCACCGTGCGGCCGAGCTTGGTGTGCCGGGCCTTGAAGACCTGGCCCATGCCGCCCTCGCCCAGCCGTTCGAGCAGCACGTAGGGGCCGAGCGCCAGGTCGCGGACGTTGCCCTGAAAGAGCTGATTGACCTGATAGGGTGTGAGGTAGCCCCGGCCGAGCAGTTCCTTGGCCAGGGCGCGCGGGTCGTGGAAGCGGGCCTGGAAACGGGCCACCTGCGCGAGTTGCTCCGGCTCCAGCAACTGGAGTTTGAGCAGCGTCTCGTGCAGCGCAGCTACCGTCTGGATGGGCATGCTCCGACCCCGTTGTCGGGAGAGGCCGGGCGGCGAGCGCCCGGCGGTCCACGCGTTGGTTGACGATCTTAACCGTGGCAGCGAGGCGAAGCAAGCAAGCGCGGAGGCCGCTGCGAGGTGTTGACGGGGGGCCAGCAGAGGATATTATGATCCTGCCTTGTCCCTGTCCACCAACGTAGCTCCTCAGTATGGAACCGCGCCCGGGCGGCGCGCGCTCGCTTGCGCGCCCGTGGATGGCGGCCCATGACCATTCCGCGAAAGGGTCCCCACATGATTAACTACAAGTGCGAAGCCTGCGGGGAAGAACTGGAAGCCCCCAACAACCTGTCCGGCAAACCGGCCGAGTGCCACAAATGCCATAACGTGCAGAACGTTCCCCTGCCCGAGTTTCTGCCGCGCGTCGCCTGCCCTAACTGCGAGCACGAACTGGATGACCTCACCGACGACCAGGCGGGCCTGATCGTCAAGTGCCCCAAGTGCGGCTGCGCGGTGCGGGTGCCGGAGAAGGGCGGCGGCAGCGGCTGCGGCCTGTCGGTGCTGGTAGCCCTGCTGGTCGGCTGCGGCCTGACCTGGCTGACGTTCGGGCTGGTGCGATGATACGGCAGGCGCGGCCGTTCATCGGTCTTGGAGTTGGCGCCACCGAGCGGCACAAGCCGGCAGCGCCAGCGAAGGACTTCGTTCCCTACGCTGGCGCTGCCGGCTTGTGAGTACCAGAGCGGCGGTAGTCTTTGCCGTCGGCAAGCGACGAGATCCTGACTCTCCCCAAGGATGCTCTCATGGCCTTCCGCATGCATCGGGTCCAGGTCTGGAGCGGCGACATTCCCGACCGGCCGGGCGCGGCGGCCGGCATTCTCGAATGCCTGGCCCATGCTGGCGTGGACCTCGAATTCGTCATCACTCGTCCCCGGCGCGGCGAGCCGACCCAGAGCACCATCTTCCTGGCGCCCATCGACGAGACCGAACACGGCGCGGCCGCCCGCGCCGCGGGACTGACCCCGGCGCGCGACACGGCGATGCTCTGCGTCGAGGGCGACAACCGCCCCGGCCTTGGCTATGAGATCATGAGCCGCCTGGCCGTGGCCGGCATCAACCTGCGCGGCCTTTCGGTGTCCACGTTCGAGAAGCGCTTCGCCTGCTATCTGGCTTTCGACAACGCCGACGACCTGGCACTGGCCATCCAGTTGCTGGCCGGAGTCCACGAGTAGACGGGCTTCCGTAACAACGGCGCGAAACCGCAAGCGGCCAACTCACCCAAATAGCCGCTGCTCGAGCGCCGCCGCACCAAGCTTCAGCTTCTCGCGACAGTCTTCCTCCGACTCGCCGCGCACGAAATACGTCAGGATCGGCTTCCCCTCCGTGATGCACTCCCCCGGATGGGGGATGTCGGCGAACGCCGGCAGTTGCCAGATGTCGTCGGGTTGCTCGATCGCTTCGCGCCACGGGCCGTCGGCGGGGAAATCGAGCGTTTGCCGGGCGAAGAGGATCGCCTTGCCGACCAGGCCCGGCCGTAATTCGGGCAACGGCCGGGCATCTTCCGGCAGCGCCTGCGGATCGAACGCGACCGCGTGCAGCGCCAGGGCCGGCACGTTCGCCGCGTACTCCAGCACTTCCGCCGAAGCCGTATACCGCGGGTTGATCTCGACGGGGTACGGCACACCGTCGCGGACCACGCAATCGACGCCGAACAAGCCCATCAGCGGACAGTGCGACGCCAGCGCCGTGCCCAGCCGCTGCAAGGCATGTTTCAGCACGCGGTCCACGGGCAGCGGGCCGATGCTGCCGCAGTAGCAGAATGGCCGCGCCCGCAGCCAGTCTTCACCGACCAGTTGCCGGGTGACGCCAAGCAGATCGGCGGAAAAACCGCTGCCGAGAAACAGCGCCGCGCAGCTCTCGCCCTGAATATACTCCTGCAAGTAGACGCCCGAGCGCGGCCGGGTATGGTCGCCATCGAAGAACTGAATGCCCGCGCCGCCGCAACTGCGCAAGGGCTTGAGAAGCCACTGGCCGGGCGCTGCCAGCGGCGCGCCATATGGCAGACAGCGCGGACTCGGCAGGTACTCTTTTTGCAGGTGTTCGCGCCAGACGGCGGGCGAACGGCAGGCCACCAGGGCCGACGCCGCGCTGCCCCACAGGGGCCGACGGGCTGCCATCTTGCGAACCAGCTGCGGATAGTTTTCCAGGCCGCCGGTGTACATCCAGGGACCGGCCAACTCGGTCTGCATCAGGTCGGCGAAGCCTTGCGGATAGGTGTCGGGCGGCAGGCGCATCGCCGGGCAGCGGGCTTGCAGGTCGGCATCGGCGAACAGGTCAGCGCACCAGGGCTTCAGCCCCGCCCGCAGCGCGGAGAACGCCGCGGCGCGGGCGCTCGCGCCGAGGATCATCAGGTTGCCAGCGGCGGACATGACATGCTCGCAAAGAGCGGGCTATTTCCCGAGCGGCGGCGGGCCTTTGTCGAGGAACTTGAGCTTTTCCTTCGGCGTCGCCGGTTGCGTGCTTCGCTCGGTGGGCGGGGTCGGCGGCTCGATCCTCGGCTGGGCGGCCTGGTAGCCCCAGCCGAAACCGAAGACCATCGTGGCCAGCAGCAGCACCCCGACGAAGAGAAACAGCTTCCAGGCGGCGGGCGTCACCTCGTCACGCAGGTCGCTGACATCCTCGACCCAGCTGCGCACGCGAGCGCGTCGCCGAATGCGGGCCGCCCAGCCCCGGCCCGGCGTCAGTTCGTCGAACTGGCGCACCGCCGTGGCCACTGAACCGACTTGCTTTCGGGCCGTCGGATTGTCCGGGTCCACTTCGAGCACTTCGAGGTAGGCCCAGACCGCCTCGCCGAGCTTGCCGGAGCGCGTCAACTCCTCGGCGCGCTGGAGGTTGCCGTCGAGGTCCGACAGGTAATCGACCAGGATGGCCAGGTCGGTCCGGCAGGTCGGGCATTCCTTGGGCAAGCCTCGAACCGTCTTCTTGCACATCGGGCAGGTCAGCATGGCGCCTCCCCCGAAGCGGGGTGAAGAGTCCGGGGGAACCTGAGTAGCGGGGCGGGAGCGCCACGCCACCGCTCGGGCGGGCCGCAACGAACACCCACACCCAAAAGCCCAGAACACAACCACACCGAGCAGTGTGAAAATGAGTC
>JAEUIF010001205.1 GCA_016795185.1 Planctomycetia bacterium
GGGCGGGTGCGGGGTGGGGGGGGCGGGGGAAATTGGTGCAACGCCCGGCCCCTCCCCCCCAACCCCGCTCCCGCCAGGGGAGAGGGGAGCATTTCGTCGAGGAGTTCCAACATGGCCGACGAACCGCAAGCTGAAGCCGTCCCCACCGGCCCGCCGATCCGCTGCATCAATCTGATGTGCAAGGCGATGCAAGTCTACGGCGAGTCCTTCGAGGACGACCCCGACTACCAGGCCGGCATGACCGACTGGTGGTGTCAGTGTACCCAGAAGCCGGTCGGCCCCGACGGCGGCGACCTGGCGATGGACCTCTGCTGCAATCCGCAGCGGCCCTGCTATCAAGCCTACTGAGGAATCGCGTGCGGCATCGCCCGCCGCCGCACCGATGAGATCAAGCAACATCCTTCTCGGCAATGCTGCCGTCGGGCGTGCGCACAAATTGCTTGACGCCCTTTCCCTCGGATGATTCAACCAACACCAGATCGCCGGTTTGTCCAGTTCTCGCCACCTCTTTGGCAATCTGAATGGCCTCTTGCAGATTGTCGGTGGCGCCGAAAGTATCCTCCGTGCTCTCGTTGGTGACGTAGAATTTCGGCATTGGCGGTCCTCCTTATGTGCAACTGCTCGTACACCGCCTACACGCGGTCGATGTACAGCCACAAATGCTTGAGTTCGCAGATCGCATTGACTTCGGGAAACTGTTGAGGATTGGCGATGGCTTGGAGGACTTGGGCCAACTGTGCCGCAGCCTGAGCGCGATCAACCGCTGCGGACTCGAAGGTTCCAGTTGCAGTGTTTTGCAAGCCCAAGTTGTTGAAGCACTGCACCACGCGCGTTCGCAGTCGAGAACCGATGTCGTTGAAGTATCCGATACGAATGATCACGCGCCACATCGCCTTTCCTCACGATGCAGAATTCCGGTCAAGTATCAGATCACCGGAAGGATACGCTTGTCTCATTCCGGGCGCCTCGGTTCGAGTGTCTGGGACTGTACCCCCTGGGAGATCGCAAGTCAATTTCTCT
Source organism: Planctomycetia bacterium (assembly GCA_016795185.1). Lineage (GTDB taxonomy): Bacteria > Planctomycetota > Planctomycetia > Gemmatales > Gemmataceae > JAGVLI01. Next base: position 1,021 of record JAEUIF010001205.1, read on the forward strand.
TCAAGGCTTGCGCGACGAGGTGGCTTCGGCATAATCGCCTGGGCCGAGCCACAGCGATCCGCTACCATGAACGGACCACCCTGTCTTTCTCCTGGGGGCGAATCATGGCGAACCCAACCGCGACGGACCTGGCGAAACGGCAGTGCGTCCCCTGCGAGGGCGGCGCGAAGGCCCTCGACGCCCAGCAAGTGGCCGACTATCTGAAGGCCGTACCGCACTGGAACCTGACCGAGGACGGCCGACGCATTCAGCGCGCCTGGCGCGTCAAGGACTTCCTGACGGGCCTGGACTTCTTCCAACGCATTGCCGCCATCGCCGAGCAGGAAGACCACCACCCCGACCTGCACCTGGCCGGCTACCGCAACGTCACCATTGAACTCTGGACGCACGCCCTCGGCGGCCTGTCCGAGAACGACTTTATCCTGGCCAGCAAGATCGATATGCTGCCGGTGGAACTGACGCCGTAAGCGATGGCCGGTGGCCAGTGAAGAATGAGCGGCGGGGTGGCACGTCCCTCGGTACTCCGAGGGCGTGCTGTACCCCGAAGCAACTTCACCCGCCGACAAGTAGCCCGTCGCTCGCACGCCTTCGGAGTACCGAGGGACGTGCCACGCTGCCCGAGAGGGGTGATCCTCGCCACGGATGGCGACTTGTTCTGTGATCGGTCGCGCATCAAATAACAGGTTCGACGAACGAGAGCGGCGGCTCAGTGGTCGTAGTTGTAGTGTTGGTTGGGCCGTTTCTCTGCTGGCATTGGGATTCATCGGCAGTTCGAGGAGGCCCAGATGGTAACGCCCGGTGGTATTGCGGGATTGGAGCCCAATAGGAGGTTTCGAGGGAAGGCACTCGTCGTCTTGGTGATTGGGTTGGCCCTGGCTGGTAGTGCCTACGTGGGCCATCTCTACCTGCTTGCCGAGCGAGAAAAGGAGCGCGCAGCCGAGGCGGCGAGGCCGTTCGCTGAGATCGCGAAGGGGATCAGGCCACTGGTCGCGCGGTGTCAGGAGATCGGCGCCGTCAATCGCCTGTCCGCAGTTACCAAGATCCTGGTGGTTAACTTCGGCGACGGCACGCGCCACAGCGCGACCGACGAGTTGCCCGAAATACACCGAGGCACGCCTTCAGACCCGGATCTAGTCGTCTTCGCCGTGGTCGACGTCGAGGAGGAATTGCTTAGAAACTTTTACACGCCCCGACGAGACGGTGTCCGACTGCACATCACTGTTGCAGCAGTCCGTTGGCCCCAGAGAAGCCCGCTGGGCCTGTGGGTTGTCGAAGCGGACCCACCCAGGGTCGCCCGCTTAGAGAAAGGAGAGGAAGGAAAAATCCCACGGGGAGATGAGACGTGGAAAGTCGGATACTTGATCAAAGGGTTGATGGACATGCCGGACGGCATGATGGCTCCCAGAATAGCTGTTCCACGCCGCAAATGACGGCCTGATTGTGGAACGGCGGGGTGGCACGTCCCTCGGTACTCCGAAGGCGCGCGGGGACGGTCGTGGGTGAAGTCGTTGCGAGGTTCGGCACGCGCTCGGAGTGCCGAGGGACGTGCCACCCGATCGCAGCTGGTAAAGGCGGTTCCGCCATCCCGGCTTTGCTGGATTGAAGAAGGACTAGCCATGAATGTCATCGAAGAGACCATCGAGGCCACGCTGGACGTGAACGGTCAACTGCGATTGACCCACCCGCCCCGGCTGCCGCCTGGCCCCGTGCGAGTGACGATCCGTCTCGCTGCGCCAGTAAGGCAGCGGCGCGGCATGGCGGACGTGATCGAAGAGATCGACAAGGGCCAGCGCTTGCGCGGCTTCCACGGGCGGACGGCAGCGGAATTGCAAGCCGAAGAAGAGGCTCGCCAGGCCGAGGACGACGAGCGCGACCGCGAGCAGGAAGCCGCGCGCCGCAGTGCTTCGCCGGGAGTGCCGTGAATGTTGTTCGACCTTGGAGCGAGGGGTGATTTCGGGAATAATCGTGCATAGCAATCAGCCACCCCTGAAACCGCTGCACGCCGATAGCTCCTTGATCGGGTCGAAGCTCGACCAGTATGGCAAGCTGTCCGATCGGGAGTTGATCGATTCTCTGAGACCGGGCCAACAAGGTTCGCTCAAGGCGCGGCCCGACGGAACGATTGTCGATGGCCACCATCGCATCAAGATTCTTCGGGATCGGGGTGTCGATGTGGATTCCTTGCCGCGCGAGATCATGCCGAAAGACGATATTTCGGACCCACCGTAAGGATGATTCATGCGTACAGAACTGCACGGGATCGAGGGACCGTGGCGTGGACGTTTGGCAATCATGCCCCGGCCACGCGGCGGGGACTGGCTGGAGGACGAAATTCAATCTTGGCGTCGATCTGGCGTCGATGTGGTAGTTTCCCTGCTCACGGGTGATGAGCAAACGGAGTTGAACCTGCGCGACGAAGCATCGCTGTGTCGGGCCAACAGCATCGAGTTTGTTTCCTTTCCGATTGTCGATCGCAGTGTTCCTTCATCCGCCGAGGCGTTTTCGGAACAGGTGATCGAGCTCGCCGAGCAACTCGCGAACGGGCGGAACATTGCAGTTCATTGCCGGCAAGGCATCGGACGAGCAGCATTGGTCGCAATCGGTCTGCTTACCGTGTCAGGAATGGAACCGACGGCGGCCATGGAGCGGGTTAGCGCGGCGCGCGGTTGCGTCGTTCCTGAAACGCCCGAGCAGCGTCGGTGGATTGCGGATTTTGCGAACTCACTCGCGACAGGGATTGCGAAGTAAACGGTGGGGTGGCACGTCCCTCGGTACTCCGAGGGCGTGCGGGGGACGTGCCATTCGTCGTGGGTGAAGTCGTTGCGAGGTTCGGCACGCCCTCGAAGTACCGAGGGACGTGCCACCCCGCCGGTGGAATTGAAGAAGTAACCGAACGTTCGGCCCCTGGAGGTGCAAGCAGCGTGAACGTGCCCTGTCCCCAATGCGGCCGGCTGTACACCTGGGATGGGTCCAGGTGCTGCAACCGGTATTGCCGCTTTGGGGCAGACCTTCAGGCCGAACCCGAAGTCCGACGGGAGGAACCCACTGACGCCGAGGCGGTCGCTGACCTGACGCGCGAGGTACCGCTGTCGAGTTACTGCGTGATCGGTGGGCGGGTTCTCGGTTGGTGCAAGCTCCAGGGGCCACAGGGTGGTAGGTGGTTCCTCCGCCCCCTCCTCATGGAGGACAACCTGCTAGCGCGAGTGGCGGCAGGCGCGCTCCTGCGAGCCGGAGCGCAGTCCTTCCAGTCGATTCAAGAGGCGACGGCGTGGGCTCAACAGTGGGGTGGCGACCTGATCCGCGATAGGTCGCGCATCTAATAACAAGTTCGGCGGCGGAGGCGCGGGGGCTACGGATGCCGATACGCATCGACCGGCTGGCCCCGGACGGCCAGGACAACGAGACGGTGGCGTGGCTGTGCGACGACTGCTGGCGGCTGCCGGAGCAGGGTGAGGCGCTAGTGGCGTGGGTGGCTGAGCATGGCGGCGAGTTGCCCGCCGGCGAGTACGCGGCCGACATCGGGTTTGCCCCGCGGGACGACGCAATGGGAGGCGGGGCGGCTTTCCCGCCGTCCGCGCTGCGGCTGATGGCCGACCTGGGAATGGCCCTGTACCTGTCCGAGTACCCGGTCGCAGACGCCGAACCCGGCGCTACAGCAGACGGCGGAGTATGACGGTCTTTCGAGAGTTCAAAGGTTCGGCAGCCCCGCCGCTGCTGAGCGGGGTCGTTCGGCTGCCGGAGGGGGTCGGGGATGGATACAAAGCGCCGCAGCAGAGCGGGGCCGTATTCCCGGGCGTGCCCCAAGTAAAATACCAAAGCGCCAGCGAAGCGAACCGAGGTATCGGATGAAAACGCACATACTCAGGGGCTCGAAGCAGAAGATTGCCGAGGACTTGGTCCGGATCAGCGGCGAGGTCCGCGAGGCCATCGTGTTTGAAGACGAGCCGTTACCTGCGGCGGCCGAACCAGGCGGCACCGAAGATTTATTTGCCGAAATGGGCCCGTTCATGGTGGACGTCCGGGATGTGGACGACTCGCGGGAAGCGATCTACACGCGGTTGGACGGCGAATGATCCTCGTCGATACGAACGTGCTCATCCGACTGACCCGAGCGCAAGATCCGCAGGCCGGTGTGGCGCGGGCGGCGGTTCAAACGCTCCGGGGGCGGGGCGAACGACTGATTGTCGCCCCGCAAAACCTGTACGAGTTTTGGGCCGTGGCCACCCGCCCGGCGGGGCCGCCCCCGGCGGGACGTAACGGCTTGGGGATGACTGCGGCACAGGCCGGACAATGGCTGCGGTTTTTCCGGCGCCGTTTCACGCTCCTCCCTGACCGCGCAGACTTGTGCAGCATTTGGCAAGAACTGGTTGAGAGGCAAGTCGTCATGGGGGTGCGGGCGCACGACGTCCGCCTCGTAGCGACCATGCAAAGTTACGGAATTACTCGGCTGCTCACCTTCAACGCTGCGGATTTCCAGGGCTTTGCCGTGGTGGTTCTCGATCCAGCGGCGGTTTGAGCCGAACCAAGCGCTGTAGCGGACGGCGGGGGCAGGTGGGCTTTCCCAGGTTCGTCGCTCACTCGGCCCCGCTGCTGAGCGGGGTCGTTCGGCGGCGCTGAAGGCGTAAGCAGGCATGATCGAGTGGTTAAGTTCTGTAAGTTGGGTCGAGCGTACTCGCGAATACCTGCCGCAGCGCCCTAACCGGCAGCATCTTTCGGTGGGTCAGCGCGAGTACGCTCGACCCACCCTACATGATGCCCACTCCAAGGAAGGAATTTCTCATGGCAACCATGCAACCTGTGACCATCGGCGACTATACCTGCGGCGGTGGCCGACCGCTCGTCTGGATCGCCGGGCCGTGCGTCATCGAATCGCACGAATTGACGCTGCAAATCGCGGATCAGCTCAAGGAGATGGCGGTCCAGTTGCAAATTCCGCTGATCTTCAAGGCGTCGTTCGATAAAGCCAACCGGACTTCCAACAAGTCGTTTCGTGGGCCGGGCCTCAAGGAAGGCATGAAGACCCTGGAAGCGGTCAAGCGGCGCACCGGGCTGCCCGTGCTGACCGACGTTCACGAATGTGCCCAGGCCGGTCCCGTCGGTGAAGTCTGCGATGTCTTGCAGGTGCCGGCGTTCCTGGCCCGGCAGACCGACCTGCTGCATGCGGTCGGCAAGACGGGCAAGGTAATCAACGTCAAGAAGGGCCAGTTCATGGCCCCCTGGGACATGAAGCACGTCATCAGCAAGCTGGAAGAGGTCAACAACCCGCGCGTGCTGCTCACCGAGCGGGGCACCACCTTCGGCTATGGTCAGCTCATCAACGACATGCGGGCCATCCCCCTGATGCAAGAACTCGGGCGGCCCGTGATCTTTGATGCCACGCACAGCGTACAGAAGCCTGCGGCCCTGGGCGACCGCACCGGCGGCGAGGCGCGGATGATCCCCTACCTGGCCCGTGCGGCGGTGGCCTGCGGCTGCGACGGCGTCTTTCTCGAAACGCACCCGCGGCCCGACCAGGCGCTGAGCGACGGCCCGAACATGGTCCCGCTGGACGAGTTGCCGCAACTGGTGGCCCGCTGCCTGCGGCTGCGTCAGGCGCTGGCCGAGTAGGGTCCGCTGTGCGGACCACGAACCGCCGGCAGCATGACGATGGTCTTGTAGGGTCCGCTGTGCGGACCACGAACCGCCGGCGGCATGACGATGGTCTTGTAGGGTCCGCTGTGCGGACCACGAACCGCCGGCAGCATGACGATGGTCCGCACAGCGGACCCTACGAAGACGAACCGACCGAGGCATCCGCATGAGCAGCGACGAAGACTCCCGGTCGGCGCGCTTCATCGACTGGCTGGCCCGCCATCGGCTGCGCTGGTTGGGGGTGGGCATCGGCCTCGCCGCCGTCCTGGTACTGTTCAACGGCTGGGTCTTCAGTCCCGCTCGTCTCCCCTCGACCGCGTCCAAGGTGCGACCCACCACTGCCGGCCCCGAGATCGAACCGGAGCAGGTTGGCCAGTTGCTGCGCAAGGGCAACGACCTGACGGCCTGTCGTACCGTGGTCCGCCAGTTCCAGCAGGTGCGTACCGCGGCACCCTTTGCCGGCACGCTACTCTCCGAGGACGACCTGCGCTGGCTGCGGCAGGAATGCCAGCTCGACGAAGACGAACTCAACGAGGTCGCCAGCCCCGCCGGCACCGCGCTCGACGCCCATCATCTCGAAAGCTGTCTGCTCTTCGCCGACGCCGCCCGCGCGCTGCAAGTCGCCGGCCAGTCGGAGCGCGCCCAGGCCAGTGCCGCGTTCGCCTGGGTGATCCGGCAAGTGCGCCTGCAAGACTCGGCGGAAGTGCAGGGACCGCCCTCCGCCGTCCTGCGCCGGGGTTGGGGCAGCGAGAGCGAACGAGCCCTGGTCTTCCTGGCACTCGTCGAACAGCTGGGGCTGCCGGGTTGCATGCTCGTCGTGCCCGGCAGCGGGGGAATGAAACCCTGGCTGCCCGGCGTGCTGGCCGACGGTGAAATCCTGCTGTTCGACACCCGGCTCGGCGTGCCGTTGCCCGGTGCCGAGGAGCGCGAAGTCGCTACCCTCGGCCACCTGCGCAGTCGGCCTGAACTATTCAAGGCCCTGTCGGCCTGGAACTACGACGTGACCCCCGAGCAGGCGGCCCAGGCCGAGGTGCGTGTCGCGTGCGTGCTGTCCGCGCTGGCCCCCCGGCAGCGCGGGCTGGAGCAAGCATTGAACCGCACCCAGACGGTACGCCTGACCGTGGCCCCGCAACCGCTGCTGGAAAACTATCGGCAAGCCGCCCAGCGCGCCGGTCTGGCGGCTGCCTCCGTGCGCTGCTGGAGCAATCGCGATGAAGCGACGCCACTGCGTGCCCAGCGGACCTTCCTCCCGCCGGGCGAGGGCGGCAGCGACCGCAGCCGCGAACGCCAGCCCCGCTTCAATGGCAGCGTTGTTCCCTGGAGCGCGCTGCCGGCCGCCGTCGAAGCAGTGCCAGCGGAAGTCGAACTGGGCAGCCGGCTGCGCGACCAGTTCGCCCGGCCCTTCCTGGACTTCACCCTGAATCCACACCTGCCGCGCGACCTGATGCTGCGCGGCCGGCTGGAGGATGCTGTCAGCTTGTTCGTGGAGACCATCGATCGGGTCGGGGAACAGCAGCGGGTCTTGAAAGCGCGCCCCGAGTTTCAGGATGAGTTTTTGAGCTGGCTGCGCACGGCGCGACTGGCGCAGGAAGACTGGCTGCTGGCGCGCAACCGGGCGGCGACGGCCCGCACCCCTGAAGCGCAAGCGGCCGTGACCGCAGCGGAGACTCGGTTCCTCGAAGCCTGGCGGCAGGGCGAACGGCAGCTGGAAAAGGACGGGCAGCCCATTGGTCCAGCACCGCTGGAATACCTGCACGGTCGGGCCGGGGCCGTGCTGAGCGTGGAGGCCGCCTATCTGCTGGCGCTGGCCAAGCAGGAGCAGGCTGAAGCGCTAGCCATGCGAACGCCCGTCGATAAGATCGACCCGGAAGCCGTGCAGGCCGCCTGGCGCGCCGCCGCCGACCGCTGGCAGAAGTATCGCGCCGACTACCCCGCTGCCCCTGCCGCGCCGGCCGCCGCTCTTGGCCTGGCCCGTTGCCTGGAAGCGCTCGGCGACCGCGCTGCCGCCCGCATGGCCCTCGAAGGGTTGCCTGCCACGCAGCGCGGCTGGACCAAGGCCGCACTGGAGTTGCGGCTGCGCGAGGTGCAGTCGCGCTGATGGGCCGCATGATTCCTTTCCTGGCCAAACGCTGGTTCCTGCTCGTCCTGGTGCTCGGCGTGCTGACCGCCTGGCTGTGGCCTGCCGGCCTGGGCTGGACACGCCTGGTCCCGCCGCGGCTGGTGATGGCCCTGGCCCTGTTCCTCTCCGCCTGGACTCTCGATAGCGCCCGCCTGTATGCCGCCTGCCGCAATCCCTGGCCGGCGCTGTGGGCGGTGGCCATCAGCTACCTGCTGCTCCCCGCGCTGGGCTGGCTGACCGGCGGGCTCGCGCCGCTGGCGGACTTTCGCATCGGCCTGATGATCTGCGCCTGCGTCCCCTGCACCCTGGCGTCGGCCGTGCTCTGGACACGCATGGCCGGCGGCGACGAGGCGACCGCGCTGCTCAGCACCTTCATCAGCACGGCGCTGGGCTGGCTGGCGACTGCTTCCTGGCTGTCCTGGACCACGGGCAGCCAGATTCAACTCGATACGCTCTCGATGATGCGCGAACTGGCGCTGATCCTGCTCTTGCCGGTGGTTGTCGGCCAGCTGGCGCGCGCCCCGGCGCCGCTGCGCTGGACCGCGACGCGCTTTCGCGCCGGCATCGGCGTCGTGTCGCGGTTGCTCATCCTGGTCATCATGCTGCGCACGGCGCTGGAAGTGCTCGGTCAGCTGGAGCATGCCCTGGCGCGGCTGGGGGTCGGGTTGCTGCTGTTCATGGCGGTGCTGTGCGTGGGTAACCACCTGGCGGCGCTCTACTTCGGCTGGTGGAGCAGCGCGCGGCTCGGCTTTAGCCGGGAGGCGGCCATCGCCGTCGCTTTCTCCGGCAGCCAAAAGACGCTGCCGGTATCGCTGGTGCTGTGGGAGAGTTACTTTCGCGATTATCCGCTGGCGGTGGCACCGCTGCTATTCTACCACGCGGGCCAGCTGATTGTGGACACGGTCATCGCCGACCAGTGGTCGGCGGATGGGCCGCGCGAGGACAAGGGGGAAACCGACCAGGCCGCAGCCGCATCGGGCAACGAGGCGACGGCGCCCAGCGCGGAAGATGGGCGTTGAGGCTGGAAGCGCGAAGCTGGCCGCTGCAAATCAGCTGCCCATCGTCCCTTCGACGCACTGCGCGGTGTTCAGGAACGACGCCGAGGTATTCTGCCCCAGCAGCTGCACCGCCGTCAGGCAAATGACGATGATGAGGGCCAACATGACGGCGTACTCGACCGCCGTGGGGCCGTCTTCGTGCGTCAGGAAATTCAGCAAGGCAGCGCGGCATTTGGCGAGCATGATACTCCTCCCTCGAACAGAGTTCAGTCTGCGTGGGCGCGGGAGCGGCAGTACGTGGGTCTTCGTGGAGCAGGGCTGCCGCGCGGGAGAGAACCGGCCAGCGACGCAATGTTGGACGGCCGAACAGACGGGGCAGGACGAACCGTGCGAGCCGCAAACCCTGGAGTTATCGAGGGTTCAATGGCCAGTGCGGCGACCCCGGCAACGTCGGTGCGGTGATTCTTCGCTCCACTCGGAACAAACCCTAGTTCGCAGGCGGCGTGGTGTCAAATCCCTGGAGAAAAATGTTGCGTATTTTTTCCCGCCGGCACGGTTGCCGTCGGTCCCGGCAGCCACCGCCGGTCGCCTGTCTACTTAGTTTGACCAACCAACGCCCCGCAGCGTTCCGAAAAATCCTCTCCCACTCTCCGCCGGACTTTGGTAGACCACCCGCGCAGCCGGCAGTCGGGACGGCCCGGTCTGCCCCACCGGGCCCGAGGAGAGAATTATATGAAGTACAAGAACAATCTGTACCTGGACCCGCCGCTCAAGGTCCCTTACACCCAGACGCTGGAAACGCTGTCCCTGTTCACCCGCAACGAGAACGGGAGGCTGGTCCACGCCGTCCGGCAGGACCAACCGCATCCGGAGGTGGCCGAGCGGCGCGGCCGGCGGCGTCACGAGTGGCGGCAGAATGCCTTCTGCCGGACGTGGCAGTCCGGCGAGGCCCTGAGCGACTGGTTTACCGTCTGGTGCTGCGAGGTTTCTCGCGGCGGCTTCAGCATGCTGACCGAGGAACTCCTGTCGGCGGGCATGTTCATCGACCTGTGCCAGCCTGGCGTGGCCGAGATCGGCGAACTGCCGCTCGCCGAGGTGCTCCAGTGCATCCCCAAGGGCCGCGTCTGGCTCGTCCGTTGCCAGTGGCTGCTCGAACTGCACAAGCCGGGCGTCCGCTTGCTCATCGGCAAGCCCTCGAAGCAACCTGACGAAGCGGCCGACGAACCCGACAGTCCGCGCGGCGGCTGGGTGCTGCGCCTCTGGTCGCTATTCCACAACTCGCGCAAGGCGGCGTAGGCACCCAGCGCACGATTCCAGGCGAGCGGCGGGCGTCAGCCCGCTGTTGTAAC
>JAEUIF010001217.1 GCA_016795185.1 Planctomycetia bacterium
GTAGTGATTGTCGCCGGTCAGGATGGCCGTCACGTTGGGCGGCGGAGGCAGCGTCTCGACGGCGACCTGAACGTTGTCCAGTCCCCAGCTTTCATCCGTCAGCCCTTGCAAGCCGAATGCGGAGAAGTTCAGTTGCAGCGCGGCGTCCACGTGGTCGAAGGTAAACGTGAGGTGGTAGACGGCATCCATCGGGATCGGCTGTGTCGGGTGCAGGTAGCCGAGCGTGTTGACCTCGGCCGCCCCAGAGTACGCCGGGTAGTCGCCGCCGGCAAAGGCGTCCGGATAGGCCTGGCGACTGGACGGCGCGTGCGGGTCCGGATTGTGATTGCTGAAGGTCGTGTGCAGCAGGGTCGGCCCGTCGGCTACTGTCAAGTTCCAGACATCCGCGCCCAGGCTGCCGTGGGTCGCGTTGCTTTCGGTGTTGTTGCCGTCCCAGGAGCGAATCACGAACAGGTCGAAAGACACGGTCACGGAGTTGTGCGTGGGCAGGTCCGCCAGCGCGAGCGAGACGCTTTCGTTGCCGAATTCGCCCAGGAACTGCCGGTTGCCGACCGGCGTGAGAGACGTGGCCGTGCTCGACCACTCACTGCCGACCGCGCCTTGAAAATCGTTCTGGTACACGACGCTGGGCGTCACGCGATCTTCCAGCCGTTCAACGGCGGGGCGGAATTTTAAGGGGGGGGCGGGAAGCCGACGCCGCGGGGTGCGGCAGCCACCGAGCCATTGCTTCCAGTTTTTCCAGACGGCGAATGAGCGCATGGCGAACTTTCGGGTACGGCCTGGAACCGAGGACGGTCCGTTCCTGCCGGTTCGAGGGGCCTTCGGGGCCCGGCGCGTCCGAGCGCGGGCCAAGCAACGCGGGTCGTCGGAGTGGGGGAAAGCGGACGGGCGCGTGCCGAAGGAAGGGGGGGTCGCCCGGGCGCAAGGTTTCCACCAGAATGTCTATCGGGGAGGATACCGCGGCGCGCAGGGTTCGTCAATCCTCCGCGCTCCATCCGTCGTGCGGCAACCAGGTCGAGTGTGCCAAACCGGGGTGCGGTCGTTCAAGGGCAGTTCGGGGCAGACTCCAATTTGGCACGGAGTGGCAAAACATTGGGGTTTTTGCCACTCCGTGCCAAGAGGCATTTGGCGCGCAGTGGCAAAACATTGGGGTTTTCACGCCTCCGTGTGCAACGGAATTTTCTGGGCACGGAGGGGGTTCCATCGTGCTACACCGCCGCTCAGCGATTGCGCTCGGCTCGCTTCGCAGCTTGCGGCATCCCCCGAGTTGGTCATCGGGTGTGGGGCGGCCGCCGCCAACTTTGACTCCAACCCGTTGCACCAGGTCTGCGACGAGCGGGGCGACTGGCAGCTGGACGTGCCTGCCGGCGTGGGTCCAGGCCAAGCTGGTTGCCAACCGACTCTAACGAGACCATGCACCAGGCGACGAAATTAGGACTTACGCCGCCTGATGCCATAAGCTGTCGCGCTTCGGGTTGGTAGGTGAAGTCGTTCGCCGCCGGAAGGCGGAACTACGAACTTCAAAGCAGTTCGAGAGGTTACCGCGCTCCCGGCCGGCGCACCGGCTGGTTTTCGGGGAAGCGCACCGGCACGGTGGGCAGGCCGTGTGGCGGGGCCAGGTACACACCCGGCGCGACGCCCGCGCTCAGCGAAGTGGCGGCGAAGCCGGCCGCGAACGAGGCGGCGATGCTCGTGCCCGGCACGCCCTTCGGCTCCAGCAGCGACACCTCCAGGCTGTCGTAGGACAGCAGCGTCGGCTTCACCAGCAGGGCCAGGTTGAAGGGCGGGCCGTAGGCGCTGAACGGCTGCATCCGGTTTTGCAGGCCCACCGCGCCGACCGTGAACAGCGAGCGCGAATCGCCGGGCATCGTGATGGCGCCTTCCTCCGTGATGAAGTCGAGGAAAACCGGCCGACCCAGGCCGCGCGCATCACCGTCGATCACCTCGACGAAGACCCGCAGCCGCAGCTCGAATTGCCGGCGGTTGCTCGGCACGTTGGGCACGTCCGGCGGCTTGATGTCCGCCGGATAGTTGCCCTCGACGCGCAGGGCGTAGTGGCCGGGTTCCTCCACGTTGAATTCCAGCAGTTGTTCGTAGGTGGCGTAGCCGGGCTGGTTTTCCAGCCGTTGCGGCAGGCCGACGGCGCGGGCCACCAGCTCCATGTCGTCCGCCGCCAGCTTCTGGTACGACGGATCGCGCTGGCGGAGCAGTTGCAGGCGGAACTTCGCCAGCGGCTCGCGGTACAGGTCCTCGCCCCGGTTCAGGTACAGCGGGTCGTGGGTTTCCCGCCATTGCACGGTGAAGCGCAGCGTCGCCTTGCCGGGCAGTTCGGCTTCCTGCTGGCCGTTGTACTTCCGCCAGCCGAGGAAGTTCAGCTCGCTGGTCCAGCGGTCCTTGGGCAGCACCGTAGCGGCCGGAGCAAACTCCATGATGCCGTTGCCGTCCGCGTCGTGGAACAGGCCGGTCCAGACCTGGCCGCGCGTGTCGCCCGCCGGCTGGAACCAGTAGGTCGAGCGGAACGGGTTGTTGTTCAGGTACTGCGTCAGCGGGCTGCTGCCGTCCACCGCGTGGCCGTCCGCCCAGCTGAGCGTGTTGACGACCACGTTCAGGGCAGCCAGATTGCGCAGGTCGCGCAGCAACTGCTCGTAACGCTGCATGCGGGCGTAGTAGCCCTTCTCTTCCTCCTTCAAGTCCTGCGCTTTCTTGAAGTGAGCGGCCCGTTTCTGGGCGGTCTCCTCGTCGGCGTTGAAATCGTTGAGGATGGTGCGGCGCTCGTCGAGCAGCTCCTTCCAGCGGATCTGCAAATCGTCGAAGATCGCGGCCAGCTCATCGCGGCGCTGATCGATGCTCGGCGAGTCCTGCGGCTGCCCGTTGATGTGCTTGGCGATGGTCAGCAGCATGTAAGGCGCGGCCGGATCGACGCGCAGCAGCAGCAGTTCAGCTTCCGGGCTGGCCAGGGCGGCGGCCTGCGCGGCCTGCGTGCCCGGCCCCTGCATCTCGCCGTCGTCCGGGTAGGCGTCGGGTTCGAGGTTGCTGTTGCGCTGGCGGGTCATGTCGAACACGCGGGTGTTCTTCGGCAGCGCTCCGTTCTTGACGGCGGTCTCCCAGCCGCGAAAATCGCCCGCGATCACCGCCAGGCGCACACCCTTGCCCTTCAGGCCCTGGCCATGCAAGCGCGCCAGGCCGCTGGTCGCCAGCGCGGCGCGATTGCGTTCCGGGGCCGCAACGGTCGGCATCGGCGACGGCGCGCCGGAACGCGGCAGCCGCACCGTGGACACCAGCGGCGAAGCAGCCAGTTCCGGGGCCTTGCTGGCGGCCGACAGCACCGAGACGAGCGGCCCCAGGCGGCCCTCGATCACCAGCGTGGGCGAGATTTCCAGCAGCGTCTTTTGCCAGGTGCTGCTGGCGTCCGACGGTGTGGCCGACAGGATGACTTCCAGACGGCGCGGCTTGCCGGCTTCGTCCGCATTCCCCAGCAGCAAGCGCAGGTCCGGCGTAATCTTCTGCAAGTGCTGCTCGGCGGCCGGCACTTCGGGTGGCGGCGGCAGTTCCTTGAGCGCTGCCACGCCTTCGGGCTCCGGAATTACTTCCGTCACGCGCAGCGGCGAATTCTCGCGCAACGG
>JAEUIF010001228.1 GCA_016795185.1 Planctomycetia bacterium
GGGCACGATTCACCAACCAGTCGATGAGCTTACGCGAACCGCAGATGAAGCCACCCTGCGCGCCCAGTGCCTTGCTCAGTGTGCCGACCTTGATGATGCACTCGGACTGCAAGTCGCCGCTCAGCCCCCGGCCGTTTTCACCCAACACGCCAGTGGCATGGGCGTCGTCGAGGATCAGCGGACAACGGTAGCGCTCCGCCAACTCGACCAGTGCCGGCAGCGGGGCGAAATCGCCATCCATGCTGAAGACCGTGTCGCTGACGATCAACTTGCGCTGCTCCGGTCCTTCGCGCTGTAGCAACTCGGCGAGATGAGCGGCATCGGCATGGCGATAGACGACCACGCGCGTCCGCGCCAGCCGGCAGCCATCGATCAGGCTCGCATGATTCAGTTCATCGCTGAAGACAACCGTGTCGCGATCCGCCAGCGCGGTGATGACCGAAAGGTTAGCGGCAAACCCGCTGCTGAAGACCAGCGCCGCCTCGGTGCCTGCCCACGCGGCGAGCCGGCGTTCGAGTGCGCGCAACGGCGGCAGGTGTCCCGAAACCAGCGCGGAAGCCCCTGCCCCGGTGCCATAGCGCCGGGCCGCACGGGCAGCGGCGGCGGCCAGCCGTCGGTCGGTGGCGAGGTTAAGATAGTCGTTGGAAGCGAAGTTGATGAAGCTCCGTCCACGATAGTGCAGCGTCGCGCCCTGGCCCGACTCGATGCGCCGGCGTTCGCGGTAGAGCCCGTCGGCTTGCAGCGCGGAGAGTGGTTCGTCGAGCCAGTCCATGGTGCGGTGATCCGGCGGTGGTTCGATAAGCCAGCGAGACACCGCCGCGAGAAATATGAAATAGCTGACAGCTATCAGTCATCAGCTATCAGCTCTTTGCGATAATGATTCGGCAATCCGTTCCTACGACAACACCGGCAGGCTGAACTTCGACTCCGGTTGCTTGACCGCCGGGGCTGGGGTCGCGGTTGGATCGACGTCGCCCACCCGGTCTTCGTGCCAGGTCAAGTCGAGGTCTTCGATCATCTGCAAATCATCCGTGTGCGGCCGGCCGCTGGTGGCCAGGTAGTTGCCGATCAAAGCCGAGGTCGCGCCCACGTAGAAGATCCAGCTTTGCAGGTCGCGCAGGTTCTTTTCGCGCCCGCCGGCGACCTTCAAGTCCTGGCGCGGCAGGATCAGGCGCATCACCGCGATGATCTTCAGGATTTCCAGCGGACGCAGCGGCGGCAGGTGCGCCAGCGGCGTGCCCGGCCGGGCGTTCAGGAAGTTCACGGGTGCCACGCTGGGGTTCAGTTCCTTCAGGCTGAAGGCGACGCTGACGCGGTCGTCGATCGATTCGCCCATGCCGAAAATGCAGCCGCAGCACGATTCCAGGCCGGCGGCCTGCACGCGGCGCACGGTTTCGACGCGGTCCTGCCAGGTGTGCGTGGTGACGATCTCCGGATAGAACTCGCGCGAGGTTTCGATGTTGTGATTGACCCGGCGGACGCCGACGGCTTTCAGATCGCGCGCCTGCTCGTCGGTCAGGCTGCCGATATCGACGCAGTGACAGATTCCATCCACTTCCTGGGTCTGGCGGATCGTCTCCAGAAGTTGCGGCCATTCCTTGGCGCTGGGCCCGCGTCCGCTGTTGACGATGCCGAAGGCGCTGGCCCCGTGCTCCTTGGCGAAACTCATCGCCGAAACGACCTGCTCGGCGGGCATCATCGCATGCGGCTCGATGCCCGTGTCGTACCAGGCGCTTTGCGCGCAGAACTTGCAATCCTCGGAGCAGTTGCCAAACTTGGTCGGCAGAATGCTGCAAAAGGTGACGCGGTTGCCGTGGAAGTGCCGGCGGACCTTGTGGGCGGCGTAGAAGAGATCGTAAAGGGCTTCGCCTTCCAGGGCGAACAGCTGGCGGGCTTCGTCGCGGGTCAATTCGCCGCCGTTGATGATGCGTCGGGCCAGGGGAAGCGGATCGAGGGTGTCATCCACGGTCAACAATTACTCCGGAGAGTTTAGTTTAGCCGCGAGCGGAAGGCGAGCGCTGCGGACACAGCGCTGGCCTTCGGCGCGCGGCTAAACGACTTTGAATTCTACGCGGCCCGGCGCTGGCCCCACTTCCACCAGCTGCGCCGCATGCGGTCTTCGAGTTCCAGTTCGGCCCGCTGTAGCTCGGCCTGTTCGTCGCGCTGCTTCTTGAGGGCCTTCTTCCAGCGTTCGATCAGGAACTGGAAGAGCAGGCCCAGCAGCGTCACGCCGACGACGCACCAGTTCAGCAGTAGGGTGCGGGTTTCGGTCCAGTCCAGGGCGTTGAGCTTGCCGACCTTATCGAGCAGGCACAGCCCCGAGTACGCCATCAGCAGCGTGCCCGCGCAGCTGGTCAGCAGCATCATCCAGACGCGGAAGAGCATCAGCCCGGCCAACCCGCCGCCGAGAAACCAGAGCAGCCGGTCCTCCCAGGTAGGCATCAGCGCCTGCGCCAGCAAGCACACGGCGAAGCCCCCGGCGAAGAAGGCAATCACCCGCGCCAGGGCGAGGGCCATCATGCCGGCGCTCACCGCCAGCAGCACGCCGGCCACCAGCGGCGTGATGCCCGCCGCCTTGCCGGACGCCAGCCCGACCAGGCCGGCGATCACGGTGGTGAACAGCACGATCCAGAAGCGATGGCCCCACCAGCCAAACAGCCAGAGAGCCGCTCCCAGCGCCAGCCCGATGCCGCATGCCTGTTTCGACAGGCCGACCAGCTGCGCCAGGATATCGGGCGCGATCAGTTGCATGGCCGTGTCATCCTTGACTCGGTTCA
>JAEUIF010001242.1 GCA_016795185.1 Planctomycetia bacterium
ATCGAATCTGGCGCGGAAGTCTTCGACTTCCAGACGGTGCCCTTGCCGCCGTTGATCGCCGACTGCATCGAACGGCACCGGGCGCGCGCCGAGGCCAAGCAGCAGGTGCTGGAAGCGGTGGACAGCGAACAGTGGGGCGCGCACGGTGAGCCCCGCACGACAAGCAACGGACAGACCGCGAGCGAGCAGCGGACGAGCAACCGCCGCTTGCCGCTGGCTGCACCTAGCACCTTGCCCACCGCCTGGGCGGACGAGGAAGCCGTCAGTCAAATTCTCGATAATCTCGTAGACAACGCGGTCAAGTACACGCCTCCCGGTGGACGCATCCAGGTGGCGGCACACTGCGAAGACCGGCACGTCTGTCTGGAAGTGCGCGACAACGGCATTGGCATTCCCGAACGCGACCTGCCGCGCATCTTTGAACGTTTCTACCGCGTGGACAAGGCGCGTTCGCGCGAACTGGGCGGCACCGGCCTCGGCCTATCGATCGTCAAGCATCTGGTGCAGGCCATGAACGGCACCATCGCCGCCAGCAGCCAATTGCACCAGGGCACGACCTTCACGGTCCGGCTGCCGCGCGCCGCCGAATCGTGGTAGGCATCACTTCTTTTTCGCCTGCTCCCAGATCGGCATGTACACCTCCTTGTCGAACGGCGGGCAACCGGCGGCGAACTGGCCCAGTTCGTTGTGCTTCGAGCGCATCATGGCCGTGCAATAGCTGAAGGTCCGGCAGACGCGCTTGCGGTCGAGCTTGCCGGTCTGCTGCAACTGCAAGGCGAAATCGGGCATCGAGAGCGACGCCCGGCCAACGCCCACGAAGGTGATGCGCCGGTCGCGGATGTTCGCCGCGCCGGCATTAAAGGTGTATTCCTGCAAATAGCTGTAACCGCTGCCAACCAGCGGCAATTGAGGAAATTGCTCCTGCAACTGCCCGGCCAGGCGGAAATGCCGGTCCACGCCGATGAGGGGGTGCTCCGGCGTTTCGTAGGCATCCGGCGGCGGATACTCGAACGGCCGGATGACGTGCATCACCGCGTACGGGTTGCCCATGCTGATGTTGACCAGCGCCACGCCAAGCTTGGCCATTTCGCCAATCCACCAGGCCGGTTCGGTCAGGTCGGGCTCGAAGGGATTGTCCTCGCGCGTGCCCCAGGCGCTGCGGACGGGCGCTTCCCAGGCACAGGGTTCGCCCGCCGCGCCTTCGGCGATATGACGATACGGAATGCAGTCGAACACATTCATCCGCGTGGCGACCACCAAATCCGGCACTTCACTCCGAATCGCGGTAATGATCTCGCGCGCCAGACGGGTGCGATTCTCCAGGCTGCCACCGTAAGGGCCAGGCCGCGTCTTGGCCGCCAGCAGTTCGCTCAGCAAGTAGCGATGACACTGCTTGATATCGACAAAATGAAAGCCGCAGCGGTGTGCTAACTTCGCCGCCGCGACATAGTGAGGGACTAACCGTTTCAGATAGTCGTCGTCGAGCAGCGGATACGAATCATCGATGGTCCTGCCGGTCGATTTATCCACGACGATGCGCGGGTCGAGAATCGGATCGCGAAAGGCGATCAGCGGTTTCTGGTAGCTGTAGCGGCCGGAATGGGTCAGTTGCAGGCCGATGGCCAGGTCGTCGTCGCTGCCGACGGCTTCGCGGTGCGCTTGCCGGCATTCGCGGACGATGCGTTCCAGGTCAGGCGCGGTGCGTTCGTTGATGAGCAGTTGCCGGGGATTGGCGCGGGCCTCGGGCACGACGGCGGTGGCCTCGCCCCAGATCAGCTTCGCGCCGCCCGCCCCGAAACGGCGATAACGGCGGTAAGTCAACTCGTCCGGATGGCCGTCGAGCGTGCCGTCGCAGCCTTCCATCGGCTGGATGCACAGGGAGTTGCCCACGCGCAGCGGCCCTACTTGCACGGAGCGAAACAGGGGGCCAATGTCGTCGCTGAAACGTAGGTCGAGCCCCAAATTACGGCTTTCGGCTTCGAGTTCGGCCAGCGAACGGAACTTGAAATAGCGTGCCAAGACAGTACCGCCGTTCTTAGTTGGTTTGGGAGCCGGTCACATCGATTGCAATGCTTACACGGATTCTGCGGGTCAGCCATCGACTGTTGTAGCGAGCAGCGCAGCACCCGTCATGCCGTTGCCGTCCCGGCGGTGCTTTTCCTCGTGGTAAACGCCACGACCATCGGCTAAGATCATTAAAATACTGCCAAAAGCCCACGAATGCCGACACCGAACCTCGTCCCCCACCCACCGAGGTCGCATCATGAAACCCACCTGGCCCGCGCTGGCCGTTGTTGTCGCGTTGTTGCTGTCCGCCTCACCCGTCCAGGCCAAGCCCGTCCACAAGAAGACGTTGGCCGATTACTTCGGCCCCTTCCTGCCACGCCACCTGAACGATTGTCGGTGCTGTCATCTCCCCGACGGCGAGAAGAAGGACGTACACGAGGAAAAGCCGCACAATCCGTTCGGCCATCGATTGCATGAGGTCCGCAAGGAGCTGCGCAAGGCCGGCAAGGACGGTGCGATGGTGAACCGCCTCATCGCGATCTTCGACGAGGACAGCGACGGCGACGGCGTCAGCAACCTGATCGAACTGCTGGCCGGCTCCAATCCCGGTGAGGCGAAGTCGAAGCCGACCGACGTGGAAGTGTCGCGGGCCAACAAGCTGCTTGCTGCATTCAAGGCACGGCCCATCTATCCCTGGCAGCCCTTCGCGACGGTCCAGCGCCCCGCGATGCCACCAGTGGCCAACGTAGCCTGGGCGCGGAACCCGATCGATGTGTTCATCGCTGCCGAGCACGAACTGCGCTCGCTGCGGCCCCGGCCGGAAGCGCCGCGGCACATCCTGACGCGGCGCGTCTATCTCGACCTGATCGGCCTGCCGCCCACGCGCGCCGAGTTGCAGGCAGCGGTCGAAGATCCGTCACCCGACTGGTACGAAAAGGTCGTGGACCGCTTGCTGGCCAGTCCGCGTCATGGCGAACGCTGGGGCCGGCACTGGATGGATGTCTGGCGCTATGTCGATTACAGCAATTCCGGCTTGCAGGATGGCTGGACGGGCGTGCCGCACATGTGGCGCTGGCGCGATTGGATCGTGGCTTCATTG
>JAEUIF010001303.1 GCA_016795185.1 Planctomycetia bacterium
TATTGCTCTCCCTGGACCACCTGGAATTGCACGATGCGGTCAAACGCCGGCTCACCGGCCGTGGACGGGCGCGAAGGTGAGATTTCGTAAGACGCTGTGGGGATCGGCGTCACGGATAACGCGCTGATCAGAGCGGAGAAAGTATCGATGCCGGGCCGGCTTTGCATTCGCACGGTGATGGTGCCCGTCTGCGTGGCGGTGAAGCGAAACACGTCTTCATCACCGGCATAATTGATGGTCCCCTTCACATTTCCCGAACCAGCGGCGTCGAGCGCGATGCGATTCACCACGCTGTCGGGGAAGTCGTCCGCAATGGAGGTGATCGATAAGGCGTAGACGCCCGTGCTGTCGTTCGCGTCAGAGACCTCGACGGCGTAGCGCTGGCCGGGCTTGGTCAGCAGATGCACGACCTGATTGACCCCCGCGCCGCCATCGATGCGGACCGTCGTGCGGCCGGTCACCGTTGCCGTGAAGGTAAAAAGGTCGATGTCGCCGACGGTTTCCAGCGTGCCAAGTTGCAGGCCCGTTCCCGAGGCGTCGAGCGGCACCTCGTGCGGCGTGACGGCGGAGAAATCGCTCCCCAGCGGTTCGGTCGAAACGAACAACCGGTAGTCCCCGACATGCGGCACCTGCCCCGGTTCTTTGACCACGCTGGCGTTGAGTTGATAGGTGTTGCCAGCAACCACATCGAACTGGATCAGGTAGTCCTGCGTGCCCTCGAACTGTCCAGCCACGGCAGCCTGGTTGGCGACTATTACCGGCGACGCGGGTGCGGAAACCTGACTGGGATCGGACAGTAGGCTCTGCATGAGCGGCGTGTCCGCGCGCATCAGGATCGACACGCGGCCGGTGACCGTGGCCGTGAAGCGGACCACGTCCGGGATGGGGACCACGTCCGGGAAGGGGTCCTCGGTGTTCTCCAGCCCGATGGTGTCCGCGCCGGTTCCGGCCCCCGAGGCGTCCAATGGGATGACGACTGGCGCTGCACCTGGATTGATGACCAGCGTGTAGAAGGCGAGATCGGCGTCCCCGTCGTTGTCGTAGACGCGCACGTGGTACGTGCCGGCGGGCAGGCCGTCCAGCGAGATTTCTTCCGAATTCGTAGCCCCGATGGACTCTCGCAGCGGAACGCCCAAAGCGTCGGTCAACTCCAGCTGGAGGTCATCAGCACCCGCCAGCGCCTGGACGGCGACCCGGTCGGTGCTCGTGCCCGGCCCGTTCATGGTGAAGCGGACCCAGGCGGCTGCGCCCACGAGCGTCAGGGGAGACCTAAAGGTCGGCTCCGTGAGGACGCCCAGGTCGGTGGCCGTCGCCAGGGTATTGTTCTCGGGGATGGTGGGCTCTGCGACGGACCAGGTGTAGCTGCCGCCGGGCGTGCCGGCGAGTTTGGTGATGCCGAAGTAATAAATTCCGGGCTGTAGAAAGCGATTCAAGCTGCTGTCGAGGTTGGTCGCGGAGACGTCGTCGTTGAAAGCGAGGCGGAGGCCGTTGGCATCGTAGAGGGCCAGCACGGTGTCGAGATTGCTGGCGGGCGTGGCCGCGGAAATGATGTAAGTTGCCGGCGACTGCACATCGAGCAAGTAGAAATCGACCTCGTTGCCCGCGATCGTGGCAGTGCCCTGCGTGTCTAAATCGACTGCCAGGGCCGACGTTGGAATGGCAATGGTCGGCGGCGGCAGCGACCCCCAGGCCAGCAGACAGCGTTCCTCCAGCGCCTCGACCTGGAGCCGCGTGCGCGCAGGCCGGCGTGCCTGCGCGGCCTTGGCGTGTCGCGCACGCACCACGGAAACCAGACTGTGCAGGACGCCACTCATGCTTCAACGATTTCGTCGGTGAACAACCGGCCAGCCGTTGGCCGAAGTGATTTTACCACGCGCGGCGCGTGCCGAGCTATTCCTTTTCTCCTGCACACGCGGGCCGTGTCCATGCGACTGCCGCTATCAGGGGCACCAGGGACAGCCACCAGGCCGTGGGGGAATCGTCCGGCTCTTCGAGGTCACACCATTCCTGGAACGCTTGCTCCAGTTCCGGGGGGCTCTCCGGTTCTTCGTGCCAGGCGACCTGTGCCGCCGGCCCAGCGACGGCTGGCGTGAGGTGATCGAGACTGGTCCGGCCGCGCCGGGCCGGCTTGCCGAAGTTCAGCGTCTGCGGCTTGCCGTCGCCCGTGATCTTGATCGTCTGGCCATTGGCCTTCCCAGCCGTCCCCTCGGTGACGCGGCGCACGCGGTACTCGCCGGCCGGCACCGCCTCGAAGGCGTAGGCCCC
>JAEUIF010001304.1 GCA_016795185.1 Planctomycetia bacterium
GGGGCCTACGCCTTCGAGGCGGTGCCGGCCGGCGAGTACCGCGTGCGCCGCGTCACCGAGGGGACGGCTGGGAAGGCCAATGGCCAGACGATCAAGATCACGGGCGACGGCAAGCCGCAGACGCTGAACTTCGGCAAGCCGATGAAGCGCGGCAAGGTGCTCGATCACCGGGTTCATCCTCCCATCGCTTCGGCCGTGGACGAGGTCGTTCCGTTCCGGGAGAGCACTTGGGCCGACGCCATCGACCGGGTGTTTCAGGAATGGGACCAGTATGGCAGTTCACTCGTACTTCTCGACACGGACGAGGACGACGCGGTTGCGACCGTCAGTCTGGGCCTGTTCTGCCTGACGCCCATTGCGCTCGTGAGCCTGGCAAGCACCCGTCGGGGGTGTGCAGCGGACACAGACCGCCGCGCGGGAGCGAGCGGCCCGCAAACGACCTGATGCAGGTGCAGCGCCAGGGTTGCCGCGCGCCCTAAGCATGCCGCTCTCTCGTAACCGATGCCGTTCTCGTGGATCATTCCCAGCAGGAGCAGTCGCGGTCAATTCGGTCGGGCAATGCCGATGGTCCCAGTTCCCCCTGCTGCCGAGCCTGACCCAAGCGATCTGGACTTGCTGCGCCGCGCGGGTCGCGGCGACTGGACGGCCTTCGAGGGCCTGCTCGCCCGGTATCAGGGCCGCGTCTTCGGGCTGGCCCTGCGGTTGGTCGGCCACCGTCAGGACGCCGAGGACGTCACGCAGCAAACGTTTCTCAGCGTCCTGGAGCACGTGGATCAGTTTCGCGA
Source organism: Planctomycetia bacterium (assembly GCA_016795185.1). Taxonomy (GTDB): domain Bacteria; phylum Planctomycetota; class Planctomycetia; order Gemmatales; family Gemmataceae; genus JAGVLI01. Next base: position 786 of record JAEUIF010001304.1, read on the forward strand.
AGAAGCCGCCGTGGCGACCTGGATCTTGCGGATTGCCGCCAACCACGCACTCAAATCGTTGCGCAAGCGGCGCGGCTTGCCCACGACTTCGCTGGCTGCCGCCGAAGACCCTGACGACCGTTACGCTGCCCTGCCGCACCCGCGGTTCATTGCCCCGTGGCGCGAACTGCCGGATCAACTCGCCGAGCGTGCGGAGGTCCGCTGCTTGCTCGATCAGGCCTTGGCGGAGCTGGACGACAAGTACCGAGTGGTGTTTGTGCTGCGGGACATCGAGGAATTGTCCACCGCCGAGACGGCCGCGCTGCTCGGATTGACCGAGGCCAATGTGAAAGTGCGGCTGCTGCGCGCCCGCTTGCTGCTGCGCGAGCGTCTCACCGAGGCCCTGGGCGACGAGGCCGCGCGCGTCTTTCCGACCCACGACCACGGCTGATAGCGGGGTGCCGCCATGACCTGCGAAGAACTGCTCCAAGCCCTGAACGAGTACGTGGACGGCACGCTCGACTTGAGCCTGGCCGAGTGCCAGGAATTCGCCGAGCACCTGGCCGGCTGCAACCCCTGCCAGATCGTGGTCGATAACATTCGCCAGACCATCACGCTTTACCAGGGACAGCAAGTTTACGAACTGCCCGCGGCTTTCCAGGACCGGCTGCAACAGCAACTGCGTAAGAAGTGGCAGGAGAAATTCCCCAGACCAACCTGAGTCGAAATCGCACACTACCTCCGGCCCACCGCACAGCGCGGTGGGCTTTTTTTACGCGCTGGCCTGTAACTTCCGCTCCCCTCGTGGATCAATACCCACAGAAAGGAGCCAAGGTATGAAAGAAATCCTGATTGTGCTCGCGGTCCTGGCGGCATGGATCTTGCTGAACCGCTGGGTGTTGCCGCGACTGGGCGTGCCGACCTGAATGAGTGCGAGCTGTGCGGTGTCACCGCACGTGGAGCAGCAACCGTCTGGGGAGCAATCCTCGACTTCCGTAACCCAAGGACAGGAAGGAGTCAGTCCATGAATGTCAAAACCATCACTGCCGGGGAATTACTGGCTTTGCGGAACGCCGGCGGACCGTTCGAGGTGATCGATGTACGGACGCCGGTCGAGTATCGCGCAGTCCATGCACGGGGCGCCCGCCTCGTGCCGCTCGATCAGCTCGATCCGCAGGCCGAGCTGTCGGCTCGCAACGGTCGGAGCAGCGAGCCGCTCTATGTGATCTGCCGCTCCGGCAGCCGCGCGAAGCAAGCTTGCGAACGTTTCCTGGCTGCGGGCTTCGACAACGCGGTCGCGGTCGAAGGCGGCACGCTGGCCTGGGAGCAAGCCGGCGGGGCCGTGGAGCATGGACGCGCAGCGGTCTCGCTGGAACGACAGGTGCGCATTGCGGCGGGGAGCCTGGTGCTGGCCGGAGCCGTGCTGGCATTGGCTCTGTCGTCCTGGTTTGCCCTGTTGCCGGCCGCCATCGGCGCTGGCTTGATTTTCGCAGGCGTCACGGACACCTGCGGGATGGGGTTGCTGCTGGCCCGCATGCCCTGGAATCAGGTGGACTGCGGGACCACTGGTTGCAGCCGCTGAAGGAGCCGAATCATGAAATTGGTTATCGTGGGGGGCGTGGCGGGTGGGGCCTCGGCAGCGGCACGTGCCCGGCGGCTTTCCGAAGCAGCCGAGATCGTGCTGTTCGAGCGCGGGCCGGATGTGTCCTTCGCGAACTGCGGTTTGCCCTACTATATCGGCGGCGAAATCGCGGAGCGCGACCAATTGCTCGTGGTCACGCCGCAGCGACTACGCGAGCGCCACCGCCTGGATGTGCGGCCCCGCAGCGAAGTGCTGGCCCTGGACCGCCAGGCGAAGCACGTGCGCGTCCGCGACCTGGCCACGGGCCGCGAGTACGCGGAGTCCTACGACAAGCTCATCCTGGCCCCCGGCGCGGCACCGATTCGGCCGCCGTTGCCCGGCATCGATCTGCCAGGTATCTTCACGCTGCGCAACTTGCAGGACATGGACCGGATCAAGGCCGCCGTTGATCGCGGCGTACGTCAGGCCGTCGTGGTCGGCGCTGGCTTCATCGGCCTGGAGTTGGTCGAGAATCTGGTGCGCCGCGGCCTC
>JAEUIF010001364.1 GCA_016795185.1 Planctomycetia bacterium
CAATGACGTTGCGGATCATGATGTCCGCGACCGGCGTTTCCGGCGTGCTGAGCAGCAGGCGGCGCGTCGGCAGCACGCCGCGCAGCTTGCCGTCCGCGTCGAGCACGTAGAAGTAAATGATGCGTTCGCTGGGCGGCTTCTGGCGAAAGCCGGCCATCGCTTCACTCACGGTATGTTCAAACGCAACGTGGCTGAAATCCCGGCGCATGTGCGTGGTGACCGGGTCGTTGAGATGGGCGCGGTCGAGGACTAGCATCACACCCCCTTGCAGCGCTTCTCAGGTCAGGCGCTTGCGGAACTTCAGCATGCTGGCCAGCAGCACGCCGCAAGCCATGCCCCATAGTACCAGGGCATGGGTCTGTAATTCAGCCCAACCCGCGCCGCGCAGGATGACGCCGCGCGCCGCGTCAATCATCCAGGTGGTGGGCACGAAGTGCGCGACGAAGTAGAAGAACGGCGGCATCGAATCGATGGGAAACACGTAGCCCGACAGGAAGATGGACGGGATGACTGTGCCCATCGACATCTGCATCGAAGCGTCGCGCGTGCTGGCCCGCGTGGAGATGTACAAACCGAGTCCGAGCATCGTCAGCACGAACGGCAGCATGATGAGCGACAGCGTCAGGAAGCGGCCGTGGATCGGCACCTGGAATGCCGTGCGCATCAGGAAGGTAATCACGCAGAACTCGACGAAGGTCAGCACCAGGTACGGCGCGAGCTTGCCGAGCATCAGTTCGCCGGCGCGGACGGGCGTCATGAAGAGTTGTTCGAGGGTGCCATTCTCCTTCTCGCGGACGATGGCGTTGGCCGTCAGCATCACCGCCATCATCTGGCACATGACCACCAGCAGGCCGGGAATGAAGAAGTTGGCCGACCGGGTGTCCGGATTGAACAGAATGCGGGGCCGGGCTTCCACAGGTAAGGTCTCGGACAGCCGCTGTGCCATCAGTTGCTTGAGCGACTCGCGCAGCGCAATGGCGTTGCTGATGTTGACCGCGGCGGCGGCGATGCTCGATTCGGTGCCGTCGACCAGCACCAGGATTTGCGCCGTCTGGTTGGCGTCGAGGCGGCGCGAATAGTCTTCCGGCACCTGGATGCCGACGCGCGCCTCGCCCGCCACGATGGCCTGGCTCAACTCCCAGGGCGTCTGGACCTCGCGGACGATGCGAAAATCCTCGGAGTTGACGAAGCTCTCCAGCAGGATGCGGCTCTGCTGCGTCTTGGCCTGATCGAGCACGACCGTGCGGACGTGGCGCACATTGGTGTCGATGGCGTAGCCCAGCATGAACATTTCCATGATGGGAATGAACAGGCTGAAGAACAGCGTCATCGGGTCGCGCAGGATGTGCAGTAGTTCCTTGCGCGCGACCGCGACCGTGCGCTGAAGGGAAACGGCCGTCGGCAGGGATACGCGCGCCAAGGACCATCACTCCTTTTGCTGCGCCCGCGAGAGCGTCACGAACACATCTTCCAGGGTCGGTTCACCTTGGCGAACTTCCAGCCCTTCCAGTCCGAGAGCAGCGTTGGAACGATCGGCGTCCACCAGTGCGTGGACGCTCTGCCCGAAGATCGTGGCCTGGCGAACGCCTGGCCGGGCGCGCAGCCGTTCGAGCAGCTCGGCCGAGTCGGTGCAGAAAATCTCCAGCCAACGGGTGCCGGGGATATTCACGCCCGGCAGGTGTTTCAGTTCGGCCGGGGTGCCCTGGGCAAGCAGTTTACCCAGGTAGATGTAGCCGACGCGGGCGCAGCGTTCGGCCTCGTCCATGTAGTGCGTAGTCACGAACAAAGTGATGCCGAGGGCCGCCAGGCGAAACAGCAAATCCCAGAGGTCGCGGCGGGCCACGGGATCGATGCCCGCCGTCGGCTCGTCGAGGAAGACGAGTTGCGGTTCGTGCAATAGTGCGCAGGCGAGCGCCAAGCGTTGCTTCCAGCCGCCGGACAAGCGGCCGGCGCGGCGGTCGAGGTAGGGCGCGAGCCCCGTCTGTTCGATCAGCTGCGCCTGGCGGTCGCGGCCTTGCTGAACGGTCAGGCCGTAGATGCCGGTGTAGAAATCGAGGTTCTCCTGCGAGGTCAGGTCTTCGTAAAGCGAGAATTTCTGCGACATGTAACCGATATTGGCCCGGATGCGCTCGGCGTCGCGTTGCACGTCGTAACCGAGCACGCGCACCGTACCCTGCGTTAATTCCACCAGACCACACAGCCCACGAATCAATGTGGTCTTGCCCGAACCGTTGGGACCGAGCAGGCCGAAGACCTCGCCGCGGCGCACATGCAGACTGACGCCGTCGACCGCCACGACTGGGCCGAAGCGGATGACGGCGTCGCGCACATTGATAACGGGTTCGCCATTGGCTGCTTGCGCGGGACTGGACATGGTCGGACTCACGGACCCTTGCTTGTCATCGATCAAGGAGGCGGGGCCAGGTCGAAGAGCACCTCGGCAGCCATGCCTGCCTTGAATACGCCCTGTGGGTCGGCGACGCGCACCTTGACGCCGAACACCTGATGCCGGCGCTCGTCGATGCTCTGCACGTTGCGCGGCGTGAACTCACTCTGGCTGGCAATATGAATCACGCGCCCCTCGAACTTGCGGTCGGGGTAGGAATCGCAGGTGACCGCAACTGGCTGGTGCAGCCGGACCTTGCCGAGATCGGTTTCGGCCACGTAGACCTTGACCCACATGTCATCGGCCCGCAGCACCCGCACGACCGGTTGATTCGGCGGCACCACGTCGCCCTTGCGCACGGCCAGCACTTCGATCAAGCACTTTTCCGGTGCGCGGACCTGGGCCTCCGCCAGATTCGCTTCGATTTCCTTGAGCTTGGCGCGGGCCTCCTGGGCAGTCGCGGCGGCGGCCTCGATTTCTTCGGTGCGGGTGCCGGCGAGCAACAGTTCGTGGCGCGCCCGTGCCATCGCGACCCGCCCGTGCGCACGGTCGCGCACGGCGCGGGCCAGATCATATTCAGCCCGCGCCAGTGAGCCTTGCCTCACCAGCCGGTCGGCGCGTTCGTAGTCCTCGCGTGCCAGCTTCAGGTCGGCGTCGGCCGCTTCCAATTCGCTGCGCGCGTAGCGGATTTCCTCGACGCGCGGCCCGTTTTTGGCCTTCAGCCAGTCGGCTTCGGCCAGGCGCACCCGCGCTTCTTGCTGGAGTTTCTGGGCCTCCATCTCCGGCGTCTCGAAACGGACCAACAGCTGCCCCGGCGCGACCAGGTCGCCTTCCAGCACGGCGGTTTCCGCGACCCGACCGCCCCACTTGGAAGCCAACCGCACTTCCTGGATCTCGACCACGCCCGGCAACCGCAGGGTGTGCGCTCGCCCGCGAAAGGGACCGAAAAAAGCCAGGGCCACGGCGGCGGCCGTGAGGACGATGCCGCAGGCCAAGATGCCTACCCAGCGCATGAAGCGCGCCTTTCAGGACTGGAAGCCTCTTCTCCAACTTCTCCAATCTATCATCACCCGCCGTGAGCACACACGCACGGAGGAAGTGGGTGGGGTTGGTCGCGCGGCAATAGTCGGCGGGGCTGTTTCCGACGTGTAAGCTCGATGGTCGGAGCGGAAATGACGCGCTCAGATTTCCTGCTGTGCCGATTCTTCCTTGTAGATCGTGAAACCGGCCTTGAGGTAATTCGGCAGGGCGGCGGGGTGATCCAGGGAACAGGTGTGCAGCCAAAGTCGCTGCGGCTGGTAGCTCCACGCCTTGTCCACCGTCCAGTGGAGGAAGAACTTACCCAGCCCTTTGCCGATGAAATCGGGCAACAGTCCGAACTGGACGATTTCGACCTGCCCTTCCTGGCGGCGATCCAATTCCGCGAAGCCGGCGGGAACGCCGTCGCAGTACATGACGTGCATTTCGACCTTGGGATCGTTCAGGATGGCGGCGATCTCGGCGTCGGAGAGTTTCTTACGGCCAGTCCAGTGCCAGCGCTCGCCGACCACGTCGTAGAAAAAGCGATAGTAAGCGACAGTGGGTCGATGGGCATGAATGAAGAGCAGCCCGTCGCGCGGCGGTGGCACCGTGAACGACGGCGGGGCCAGCATCTCCAGGTAGAATGTCCGGACTTCAACCACTGCCATCGCCGGGATACCCCCGCCGGCTCGCGGACGGTCACCGCCGCGCAGCATGGTAATTTTCTAGCAGGGTGCGGGCTGCCTTTCCAGGTCTCACCGGATTTGACCGCGACGGAAGACACGCCGGAAAGCCACAAGCCCAGTCCGCGACCAGGGACTGGGCTTGTGGCTTTCCGGCGGAGCGATCAAAGACGGCTCAGCGTCGGACCTCGTAGACCGCGTCAGTCGCCGTCGCGAGGGCGAGACGGCAAGTGGAGAAACCGGCGGCGTTCGCCAGCGCCCGCACCTGCGATTCGCTGCCGGGCGCTTCCGCGATCAGCCAGACGCCATTTTCGGACAACGAAGTTTGCACGCGCCACGCCGCGTTGCTCGGATTGGGCAAGGCGAGCACGCCGTTCAGAAAGCCAATGAGATCGTAACCCCAACCGGGGAAGTCGGCGGGGGAACTAATTTGAAAGTAAGTCCGCTCGATGACGCCCGCCGCCTGGGCCGCCGCCCGCGCGGCCTCAATGGCCGCCACGCTCAGGTCATAGCCGAAGAACTGCGACTTGGGAAAGACCTCGGCCATGCGGATGATGCTGGAGCCTGGCCCGCAGGCCACATCCGCGACTCGCGCGCCGGCCTGAAGGATGTCCTGCAAGCCAGCGACGGCCGGCAGCCAATCGGCCAGCAGCACCGATGCCACCTCGGGAAGGGCCGCGATTGGGGAACCCGAACGGGTGGGAGTCGGGAAGGTCGTTGGCGAGCCGAACGATTGCAGACTGGCTTCCTTGAGCGCCATGTGCGGGCCTCCTTGCCGCGATCGGTCCCTGGAGAGCGTTGGAGCGAAGTCGAGTTGCGCAATCAGCAGGTGGTCGGCAGGGATTATGGCCAGCGCTGGTGGATGGCGTCAAGAGGAAGCGACCGGGTGGGCTGGCCAGGCCCGCCCGTACGGGCGGGCCTGGTCGCCGGATACTGTCAAGAGACTGTCACCATTTCAGTCTGCGGATTAATGCGGGGTTGCTGCTCGCGGACCGCGAGGCGGTTGATCGCTTGCAGGAACGCCTGGGCGCTGGCCTCGATCACGTCGGTGCTGACGGCCTGGCCGCGCTGCAATCGACCGTTGTACTCGACCTCGACCCGTGCCTCGCCCTGGGCGTCCTCGCCGACGGTCACGCTGCGTACTTGATAGTCCTTCAGCTTCACGTCGACGCCCGTGATGCGCTCGATGGTCTGGAAGACAGCGTCCACCGGGCCGTCGCCGCAGGCCGCATCGTGCATTTTTCGGCCCTCAGCGTGCGTCAGAGACACCGCCGCCATCGGGATGTTGTTGCTGCCAGCGCTGACGTGGAAGCTGTCGAGCGTCCACAGGGCCGGGCCGTCGTGGACCTGCGACTCGGCCAGCGCCTCGATATCGGCGTCGTAGATGGTCTTCTTCTTGTCGGCCAGCACCTTGAACGCCTCGAACACCTTCTGCAACTGGTTCTCGTCGAGGTGGTAGCCCAGTTCCTTGATGCGCGCCTTGAGCGCGTGCCGGCCGGAGTGCTTGCCGAGCACGAGTTCCGTGCGCGGCAGACCTACATCTTCAGGCCGCATGATCTCGTAGGTGCGTCGTTCCTTCAACATGCCGTCCTGATGAATGCCGGCTTCGTGGGCGAAGGCATTTTGACCGACGATGGCCTTGTTCCGCTGCACGCTGATGCCGGTGACATGCGACACCAATCGGCTGGTGGGGTAGAGGCGCTGCGTGTGAATTTCGGATTCGATGCCGAAGTAATCGCCGCGCGTGCGCACCGCCATGACGATCTCTTCGAGGGCACAGTTGCCGGCGCGTTCGCCGATGCCGTTGATCGTGCATTCGACCTGGCGCGCGCCTTCCTTCAGGGCCGCCAGGCTATTCGCCACGGCCATGCCCAGATCGTTATGGCAATGCACGCTGATGACGATGTTGTCGATGCCGCGCACGGTCTTCTTGAGATGACGAATCGCGGCGGCGTACTGTTCGGGCACCGCGTAGCCGACCGTGTCGGGAATGTTGATCGTGGTCGCGCCGGCTTCGATGGCCTTTTCGACCACTTCGGCCAGGAAATCCAGTTCGGTGCGCGCTGCATCCTCGGGGGAGAACTCCACGTCGGCACAGTACCCGCGAGCCCGCTTGACGCCTTCCACGGCGCGGCGGACGATCTCCTCCTTGGCCATGTGCAGCTTGAACTCGCGATGAATCGCGCTGGTGGCCAGAAAGACGTGGATGCGCGGCCGTTCGGCGTCCTTGAGCGCTTCCCAGGCGCGGTTGATGTCGGCCTCGCTGCATCGGGCCAGCCCGCAGATCGTGGGCCGACGCACTTCATGGGCCACCGCGCGGACAGCCTCGAAGTCGCCCGGCGACGCGATGGGGAAACCGGCTTCGATCACGTCAACGCCCAGATCGTCCAGAGCACGAGCGATTTCCAGCTTCTCGGACAAGTTCATGCTGGCGCCGGGGCTTTGTTCGCCGTCGCGCAACGTCGTGTCGAAAATGATGAGTTTGTTCGCGTCGCTCATAACCGTGCTCCAGAAATAAAAAAGGCCCTGGGATTATCAGGTCCCAGGGCCGGCGTCAGCGATTGCAAGAGCTTACTTGCGGACGGCGCATCCAGGACCTTACTCCCTTGGCAGGAGCAGCAGGAGGTCCAGAAGCAGCAGTGGGGTTCGCACCGTCCATCCTTTCGGAAATACTGGTCAGCATCAATCTAGGCAGAATTCCCCCAGAAATCAACTGTTTTTTTCGGAAGATTGTGCATGTTTCGGATGAAGCGCCTCGGTCGCGGTCTGCTCCAGGTCCTTGAGCCACTCAGCAACCTGGGCGTCCGAGGGCATCCGCCAATCGCCGCGCGGCGACAGGCTGACCGTGCCGACCTTGGGTCCGTCCGGCAGACACGAACGTTTGAATTGGTTGGCGAAGAAGCGGCGCAAGAAGACGCTGAGCCAGCGCTGCAACTCGTCGCGGCGATAAGCCCGGTCGAACCGCGCTTGCTCAGCGAGGAACAGAATCTTGGCCGGCGACGCACTGTAGCGCAGGAAGTGATACAGGAAGAAATCGTGCAACTCGTAGGGGCCGATGACCTCTTCGGTTTCCTGCACGATCTGGCCGTCCTGCCCCGCCGGCAACAACTCGGGCGAAATTTTGGTGCCGACGATGTCGAGCAGAATGCGGCGGGTCTCACCGTCGAACTCGTTCTCCGCCGCCCAGCGCACCAGGAACTTGACCAGTGTTTTCGGGATGCTGACGTTGGGGTTGTACATGCTCATGTGGTCGCCGTTGTAGGTGCACCAACCGAGCGCGAGCTCCGATAGGTCGCCCGTGCCGATGACAAACCCGGCATTCATGAGCAGC
>JAEUIF010001395.1 GCA_016795185.1 Planctomycetia bacterium
CCGCCCCGGGGGGGGGGGGGGGTCCCGCCGGTGTTGGGGGTGGCCGGGGGGTGGCTTTCCCCCCGGGGGCCGCCCCCCCCCCGCTCGCCTCGAAGTGATCGCGTCCGAGGGCTCAGAGCGCCAGTCGAAGGAACCCGACCAGCCCCGTCGTCAACAACAGGGCCGCGCCGAGCCCGAAGCCCCCGTAGACGAGGAGATTGTTGTCGGACGGCTCCGCTTCCGAGGGCGGCGGGGTCTGCGGGGCATCCGGATACAGCGACTTGAACTGCTTTTCGAGTTTGAAGGTGTCGCTGTCGTTGATGCAGGCCAGTGCCGGGGAAACCGTGAGCAGCAGGACGAACAAAGCCACCAAGGCGATGCCGAAGGTACGCATGGGCCAACTCCTCAATGATGAGAGCCTGCGGGAGCAACTTCAGTATGGGTCGGCGGCACAGCCCATGCAAGTGAAATTGCCGCCCACCCGCAGCCCCGCAGCCCGCGCAGCCCGGTTTCGCCGCAACGGCATGAACATCGGTCCACATCGGCGGACTTGCACAAATCCATTGTCTCGCTATACTAATCGATTCTTCATCCTCCACGGGCGGGAGAAGTTCCGCGACCATTCAGATTCCGTCATCGTTTAGCCGCGAAGCGAATGCCAGCGCTGCTTGGGAGCGCTCGTCTTCGGCTTGCGTCTAAACCTACTGACGAAGGGTGCAAGCATGGCCGAGCCGTTGATTGATTTGCGAGCATTGCTGGTCGAGCGCGAAGACTGCGACGCCGGCACCGTGCAGAAGCTGCGCGAAGCTTTGGCTCAGGGAGGAGGCCAGTACCGCAACCTCAAGGAAGTAGCGCAGGCGCTGAAAAAGAAAATCGAAACCACCAGCGGTGCCGTCGCCAAGCGCTGGCACCTCAAGCTGGGCATCACCTCGTTCTTTCTCGGACACCTGTCCGACGCCATCGAACATCTGAAGCAGGGCGACGCCGCCCTGGCCAGCTTCTACCTCGGTCGCGCCCTGACCGACCGCGGCGACTTCGATGAGGCCCTGAAGGCGTTTGAGAAAGCCGAGAAGGCCGGCTACACGGCCAGCCAGGTGCAGCTGATGCGCGCCGGCATCCTGCGCAAGAAGGGCGACCTGAGCCACGCCCGCAGCGCCCTGGCCAAGCTCGAAGCCCTGGCCAGCCACAGCGCCGAGTACCACTTCCAGCTGGCCAGCTGCGAACTCGCCGACGGCCATCGCGCCAAGGCCATCACGCATTTCGAGCGCGCCGCCGAGCTGGACCCCGGCCATACCGGCGCGCTGTTCCAGCTCGGCTTCGCCAACGACCTCGCCGGCAACGACGAGGAAGCCATCAACTACTACGAGCGCTGCCTGAACTATCCGCCGGTGCATGTCGGCGTGCTGATGAACCTCGGCGTGCTCTACGAGGACTACGAGAAGTTCGACAAGGCCGTCGAGTGCTTCCGCAAGGTGAAGCAGGGCAACCCGAACGACGAGCAGGCCCGGCTGTTCCTCAAGGACGCCGAGCACAGCCTGAGCCAGTACTACAACCCGGACGATGAGTTCGCGCAAACCAAGTTCGGCCAGGTGCTGGAAATCCCGGTCACCGATTTCGAGCTGTCCGTCCGCAGCCGCAATTGCCTGAAGAAGATGAACATCCGCACGCTGGGCGACCTGACCCGCGTCACCGAGCAGCAACTCCTTTCCAGCAAGAACTTCGGCGAAACCTCGCTGCTGGAAATCAAGGAAATGATGACCTCGAAGGGGCTGCGGCTCGGTCAGTCGCTGGAGCAGGGCGGCCAGTACGAGATGCGCAGTCATCGCGGTTCCGCGCCGCTGAGCGCCGAGGAACAGGCGGTCCTCAACAAGCCGGTCAGCGATCTCAACCTGTCGGTGCGGGCGCGGAAGTGCATGAACCGCCTCGGCATCAACGGGCTGGGCGAGTTGATCCAGCGCTCGGCCGACGAACTGCTGGAAGCCAAGAATTTCGGCATGACCTCGCTCAACGAGGTGCGCGAAAAGCTAGCGCAGTATGGCCTGTCGCTGCGCGGCGATTGATGCACCGTATCGTTGAGCCGCGAGCCGCCGGCGAGCGCTGCCTCAGCAGCGTTCGCCGGCGGCTTTTTTTGATCGTGCGATTCCGCCGAACTCTCAAGGCACTTGGCACGTACCATTTCCGTCGGGCCGCCGACTCTGCCTGGTCAAGCGAACTCGCCGGCGCTTCGGCCCGCTGGCTGCTGCCGACCGCAAGGAGAAGCCCATGTGGGAATGTACGAGCTGCCGACTGGTGATGCGCGCTGGGCTCCTGCACCGTCACCTGCGCGTGGGCTGCACCGCCCGCCGCGAGCTTCAGGCCGTCGAGGGGGACCACTGGTCCACGGGGCTCGCCGCCGCGGGAGTAGCAGCGGTGACGGGAGTCGTGGCGTATACCTGCCTGCGCTACTGGTAGACAGCGCGCATTCCGGTCTTGCCGTGCGTGCCCGGCGGCGTTATAAGCCCCGCCTTCCTTTCGAGCGACCGGGGAATGTGGGGGATGGATGCCGGCAGCGCCCCGGCGTTCGCGGATGAGGGAACAGGCATGCAGGCAAGGCCGCTACTCTGTCAGTTCCTGGACGACGATGCCGTGACGCGCGGGCTGGGCGATCCGGAAGCCCGCGTGCTGGTCGAATGGCTGGTGGACCGGGCGGAGGCACTGGCGGAGGATGCTCCGTCGGCGGACGATGCCACGGCGGAAATGGCCAAGCTGTGCCGGCGGGCGCGGGCCATCGGCCGCTTCGTGGACCTGTGGTGCCTGCGCCGCCAACGTGGTGCGGCCGGGCAACTGGCGGCAGCTGAACGTTTTTGCTGGCCGCTGCCCACGGCGGCGGAGGATCCGTGCGAGTTGATGCGCTTCATCCTCACCTGGGAGAGCCGGCAACTGGGCGTTTGAACCCAACTGTCCATCGTTGGCCGCCCCACTTACCTCAATTCCCCAGGTTGACCGACCTGCCCGTGGCCTCGTCCAATCCGCTGATCGCGGACGAATTCTGCATTCAATTTGGATTTCTTCGGTAAAATAACAACCACGGCGGCGCGCCCGGTCTGCCGCGCCGGTCTTGTCGGTTCGCTTACCCCAGCGAGGTTTCCCGGTGAGCACCATTCCCAATCCGCAAGCGGCGGAACAGAAGATCGACCAGATCCGCCGCCACATTCAGCGGCTCGTCAGCGAAGTGACCCAACTGGCCGAGCAAAACCTCGAACCGACTGCCTTTTACGGCGAGTTCCTCCAGCGGGTGCTGAGCGGCATGGCCGCGCCGGCCGGCGTCATCTGGGTGCGCACCCCGCAAGGGCACCTCCAGCTCCAGCACCAGATCAACTTGCAGCATGTGGGCCTGGACAAGACCGAGGCCGGCAAGCAGGCTCACAACGAGTTGCTGCGCCAGGCATGCTTGCAGGGGCGCGGGCGCATCGTCCCACCGCACAGCAGCGCGGGCGACGGCCAGGGCGCGGGCGGTCCCGGCAATCCCACCGACTTCATCGTGCTGCTGGCGCCGATGGTCGTCGAGAACGAGGTCGTCGGCCTGGTCGAAGTCATGCAGGACCCCCGCCACAGCGGCGAAGCGCTGCCGGGCTTCCTGCAATTCCTCGAACGCATGACGGTGCTGGCGTCCGGCTATGTCCGCAACCAGCAATTGCGGCGCATGGTCGGCCAGCAGCAAGTCTGGACCCAGCTGGAAATCTTTGCCCGCCAGGTCCATGCCAGCCTGAATCCGACCGAGGTGTCCTACGTCGTTGCCAACGAGGGCCGGCGGTTGATCGAGTGCGACCGCGTCAGCGTGGCCGTGCGCGAAGGCCGCAAAATGAAGATCGAGGCCATCAGCGGCGCGGATGTGGTCGAGAAGCGTTCCAGTCTGGTGCAGTTGCAGAAGGCGCTGGCCGAAGCAGTGGCCGAGTGGGGCGAGCGCCTGGTCTACCAGGGCAGTCCCGACGAGACGCTGCCGCCCGCCGTGTTGAAAGCACTCGACGCCTACCTGGCCGAAAGCAACAGCAAGCTCCTGGTCGCGCAGCCGCTGCGCGACGAGCGCGAAAAGGACAGCAAGCACCTGCCGCGCGCCGTGGTGCTGATGGAGTGCTTCGAGCCGGCCATCGCGCCGGACCAGCTGCTCGCCCGGCTCGAAGTCGTCGCGCGGCACGCCACGCCCGCCCTCTACAACGCTTACGAACACCGGCGGATTCCGCTGCAATTCCTCTGGCTGCCGCTGGCGCACATTCAAGAAGGTCTGGGCGGCAAGACGCGCGCCATCATCGCGGGCGTGGGCGGCGGCCTGCTGTTCCTGTTCGTGTTCATGATTATCTGCCCTTACCCGCTCAAGATGGAAGCGCGCGGCCAGCTGTTGCCCGAGGAACGGCGCTGGCTCTATTGCGAGCTGGATTATGCCAAGATCGTCGAGTTTACCGGCGATGCCGAGACGGGCCGCCAGGTGGATGAAGGCCAGACGCTCATCAAGATGTACAGCCCGAAGCTGGAGCAGGACATCACGGCGCTGCAAACCGAACTGGTGGCCCTGGAAGCGGAAGTCGAATCGCTGGCCAACCGCGTGGGCGCGGCCCGCACCGAGGACGACAAGAGCCGCATCGGCGCGGAGTTGGCTCAGAAGCGTGAAGTGCTGCGCAGCCGCAGCGAGAAACGCAAGGCCATGATCGAACGCCTGAACCTGATCGAGAACGAGCCGGGGCATTTCTGGATCAAGGCCCCGACCTCCGGCGTCATCATGAATTCCGGCTTCCTGGAAAACCTGAGCGGCCGAACCGTCAAGTCGTCCGATCCGTTGCTGCGCATCGGTGACAAGTCGAAGGCCTGGGAAATCCAGCTGCGGATTCCGCAACGGCACATCGGTCAGATTCGGCTCGCGTTCCTCGGCAAGCCCGAGGACTACGAACTGGACGTCGATTTGCTGGTGGCCAGCGCTCCCACGCAGACCTATCGCGGCAAGCTCAACCGGGCCAAGCTCAGCCCCGAAGCCAACATCGACCGCGAGAATGCGGAGGAGACCGAACCCGTCGTGCTCGCTTCGGTGCGCATCGACGGGCCCGACATCGACCCGAGTTACCGCATTCCGACCGAGTTGCTCGTCACCGGCACCGAAGTCCACGCCAAGGTCCGGTGCGGCAACCGGCCGATGGTCTATTCGCTGTTCTACGGCGTCTGGGAATTCGTTTACGAGAAGGTGGTGTGGTTCTTCTGAGAGTAGAGCGTTTAGCGACTGACTGTAGCGGTCCGCACAGCGGACCCTACGAAATTACCGTAGGGTCCGCTGTGCGGACCTTAGCGCCCGGTGCTACGCCCGTTTGCAGAATGCTCTAGCCCGCCGCGTGCATGGCGTCGTAGTAGGAGCAACGCATCCCTCCAAGGAGTATCCTCATGCTGTTTCGCATCGTCCCCTGTGCAGGGATTGGCTTGCTGCTTTTCGCCGCGCTGGCCTGCGACACGGGCTTGAGCGGCCAGCGCCCAGCGGACACGGATGCCGTGGTGCAGAACAACCCGCTTCCCGGCAACCCCCTACAGCAGCCGCCGGCCGTGCCGGCTCCGCCCGCCGGCGCACCGGCCGTGCCCGCGGTGACGACGGGCCGCCGTGCTGATCCCGTGGTGCTGCCCGGCCGCGTCACGCTCACGCAGACGCAGGACGTGCCCAGTCAGCGCGACGGTGTGCTGATGCGCATCCACGTCAAGGAAGGCGACCTGGTGGTGCCCGGCCAGTTGCTGGCCGAACTCGACAACCGCCTGGCCGGCGCGGATGTGGAGATCAAGGCTGCCAAGATTATCGCCAGCAAGGAGGATTTGAAAGCTACTATCAAGACTCGCGATGAAGCGGAAGCCCGTGCCGAGACTGCGAAAAAATTGTTCCATTCAAAGAGCATCGCCTACGAGCAGATGCGCATGGATATTCTGACGCACGAACGTTACATCTCCGAGGCAGTGAGCAAGGAACAGGCCGTAAAGCTATCCGAACTGGAACACAAGCAGAGCAAGGTCGTGATCGACATGCACGCCATCCGCGCCACGGCGGGCGGCGAAATGAAGTCGGTCTTCAAGAAGCCTGGCGAGGCCGTCAAGGCTTACGAACCCGTCTTCCAGATTCACGGCCGCGACACGGTACGCATCGAAGCATTGATGGACGTGCATCACTTGCACCGCGTGCAGCGCGGTGCGACCGTCTACGTCGAACCGACCTACCAGGAAGGCCCGGTGACGACGCTCATCGGCCACGTCCTGGAAGTGACGAGCGTGGCGGTCAGCCGGGACACCAAGACCCCGCTGGTCGTATCCGGCAGCGAGGACGGCACCGTGCGCGTCTGGGACATCTTGCAACGCTACGAACGGCTGGTCTGGGACCACAAGTCGCCGGTGCGCGCCGTCACTTGCACCGGCCCCGCCGCTGCGGCGAACCTGTGTCTGACGGGCGCCGCCGACGGCAAGGCCCGGCTCTGGGACCTGAACGCCACTTCGGACAAACCGCTGCTCGAACTGCAAGGGCAGCATCGCGGCCCGGTCTCGGCGGTCGCTTTCAGCCCGGACGGCAAGCTGTGTGTTACCGGCGGTGTGGACAAGGAAATCCAGCTCTGGGACGTGGCCAGCGGCCAGTTGCGTTACAAGTTCCCGACGCAGCATCGCGGCGGTATCACGTCCTTGCAATTCGCGCAGGGCAATCAAGTGCTGAGCGCTGCCAGCGACAACTGTCTGCGGCTCTGGCAACTGGGCGACCAGACTGCTGAACCGCTGGGCAACCTGCCGGCACGCACCGGCGAGGTGCGCATGCTCGGCTGCACCGCCGACGGCAAGCGGGCGCTGTTCGACCAGGGCAAGACGCTACGCGTGCTATCGCTGCCGGACGGCCGTACCGAGGCCGTGCTGCAAAACGTCACCGGGGCGACGAACTTCACGACGTTCGCGCTGTACTCGCCGGATGGCCGCCTGATCGTCACGGCGGGCGGCGCGGAAGGCCGCACGCAGCTCTGGCGAGCCGCCGACCGCAATCATCGCGGCTACGAACTGCGGCAGTTCCTGTCAGGCGACCGTTCCGACCCGACCTGCGCGAGCTTCGCTCCCGACGGTTCGTTCCTGGTCACGGGCACCAAGGACCGCCAGGTCCACGTCTGGTCGCTGGAACGCGCCCACAAGGAGATTGACCAGCGCTTGACCGCCAAGGTGGTCTTCGTGGACTGGAGCGTCCAGTCCAGCGCCCGCCAGGCGCGCGTCTGGGCAGAGCTGGCCAATCCGCCCGAACGGCCGCTGTCGCCGGGTACGACGGCCATCATGGTGATTCCGGACAATCGGTAAAACGCCCCAGGCCCCTCTCCGCTGCCGGGAGAGGGGCGATCGCATCCCACCTGGGATCATGCCGCCATGCCGAACGACTTGCTCGAAGGCGACCGGGAACGACGTAAACAGGTGCGCCTGCGGCTGCGCCCCGACCTGGACGTGGCCGCTCACAAGTACGAGGGCCGCACTTATTACATCGTCAAAGACCCCGTGAGCCTGCGCTACTATCGCTTCAAGGAGCAGGAGCACTTTCTGCTTCGCTTGATGGACGGCACTCATACCCTGGACGATGCCCAGAAGAAATTCGAGCAGCACTACCGCCCCGACCGGCTGACGCTCGAGGACCTGGAAGGTTTCGCCCAGCAACTGCTGACGGTCGGCCTGGCGCACAACGAATCGCCGCAATCCGGCAAGCAACTCTACGAGCGCCGCGGCAAACGGTTGCGCCGCGAGTGGCTGGGGACGTTCACGAACGTCCTGTACATCAAGATTCCCGTCTTCGACCCCGACCGCCTGCTGACGGCCATGCTGCCGTGGACGCGCTGGATCTTCACGCCCTGGAACACCATCTTCAGCGTCAGCTTGATGCTCGCCGCCCTGCTCCTGGTGCTGACGCACTTCGACCAGTTCCGCGACAAGCTGCCGACCTACCAGCAGTTCTTCTCGTTCCAGACCGTGGCCTACATGTGGGTGGCGCTCGGCGTGGTCAAGGTGATCCACGAATTCGGGCACGGACTCAGTTGCAAGTATTTCGGCGGCGAAGTCCACGAAATGGGCATGCTGTTCCTGTGCTTCTCGCCGTGCCTCTATTGCAACGTGACCGATTCCTGGACGATGCCCAATAAATGGCACCGCATCATCATCAGCTTCGCCGGCATCTACGTGGAGCTGATTATCGCGGCCATCGCCACCTTCGTCTGGTGGAACTCGCCGAGCCATCCGTTCGTCCACAACATGAGCCTGAGCCTGGTGGTCGTGTGCAGCGTCAGCACCGTGGTCTTCAACGGCAACCCGCTGATGCGCTTCGACGGCTACTACGTCCTGGCCGAC
Organism: Planctomycetia bacterium; assembly: GCA_016795185.1. Lineage (GTDB taxonomy): Bacteria > Planctomycetota > Planctomycetia > Gemmatales > Gemmataceae > JAGVLI01. The sequence goes on from JAEUIF010001395.1 coordinate 8,332, forward strand.
TGGCTGGAAATCCCCAACCTGCGCGAGCGCTGCAATCGCTACCTGAAGAACCTGGCGCTGGAACATTGCCTCGGCGTCGAGGTGCAGCGGGAGCAGTACATGGCCCTGGACCGCCGGGTCTTGTTCCTGACCTACGCGGTCGTCAGCTGGGTCTATCGCTGGGTGGTGACCTTCAGCATTCTCTTCTTCCTGTCGCGCTTTCTGGAGCCGTACAAGCTGGGGGCGGTCAGCAACCTGCTGATGATGGCCGCTCTCGGCTCAATGGTGGGCTGGCCGGCTTACCGGATGTTCGAGAACTTGCGAAAACGAGGGAGATTGCCCGACATGAAACCGAGGCGCGTGCGCGCCACCGCGACCGTGGTCGGCGTGCTGCTGATCGTCTTCCTGTTGGTCCCGTTGCCGGTCAGCCGGGTGCGCGACACCGGCCTGGTCGAGGTGCAGCCGCAGGCCGTCGGCATGGTCTTCGCGCCGGCCGACGGCGGCATCCTGAAGAGCGTGGAGGTCCAGAAAGGCATCCGTGTCGAGAAGGGCATCGACACCCTCGCCACCTTCCACAACCAGGAACTCAAGTTCGCCCTCGACGAAGCGGTCAGCCAGGCAGCCATCGCCAAGGTGCAGATCGACGCCTTGCAGGAGCAATACGACAAGACCGCCGACAACAATCTCCGCGCCGACATCGAGCAGCAGCTCATCAAGGCCCACGGCGAGCGTAACCGCTACGCCAAGCAGATTCCCGGCCTGGAACAGCGCGTCTACAATCTGAACATGAAAGCCCCGCGTTCGGGCATCGTCTATGGCTTGCCGCAACCCGATGACATCGGCAAGCACTGGAACGTCGAGGAAGGTCGGCCGTTTTGCAGCATTGGCGAGCCGATGCAGCTGCGCGTGCTGGTGCCCGTCTCGCCTGCGGACTATCGCCTGTTGAAAGAGGACCTGGCCGCGCGGCGGAAGGCCAACAGCGACCTGGCCGTGACGATTCGGGTGATGGGCCGGGGCCGCAAGACGTGGGAAGGGCGCATCACGCACATGCCGGAAGCCGAGGCGCGCGAGGTGCCGCCCGCCCTGACCAGCAAGCACGGTGGCCCGCTGGCCTTCAAGGCCGGCGCGCAGCCTAACACCTATGCCCCATTCAGCCAGCAATACCTGATCGGCATCGACATTCTCGACCCGGACGCCGCCATCAGCCCCGGCACCCTGGCCCAGGTCAAGATTCACTGCCGGTGGCGGACCTGCGCCTGGTGGGTCTGGCGCACCATCTCGCAGACGTTCGACCTGGGGTTGATGTAGGAATCGTGCAGTGAGCGGCGGAGAGGGCAGCGAGCGGCGGATCCAGCGAGCGGCGGGGTTGATCCCCGCCGTGCGCGACCAGCGATTCACGGCGGGGATCAACCCCGCCGCTCGCTGTAATCAGCGCTCTTTACACATCCTTGCGCTTCTCCTCGCACAGCGCCCGCAACTTGTCCGCCAGGCTGGGCGGCAGCGGTTTGTCCTGCAAACAGCGCGACATGCGGATCGTGAGCCGATAGGTTTCGACGTAGACCAGGCACTTCTGGCACTGGCAGAGGTGCAGTTCCAACTCGCGGCACTGCTCGATCGCCAGCTCGCCGCCGACGAAATCGCACAGCAATTCGACGACCTCGCGACAGCAGATCACGGCGACACCTCCTCGAAATACGGGGCCAGGGAGTCGCGCATCATCAAGCGGGCGCGGTGCAGCCGGCTCTTGACCCCCGGCACTTGCATGCCCAGGATGTCCGCGACCTCGAGGTTGGGCAACCCTTCCACGTCGGCCAGCACGTAAACGTCGCGGTAATTTTCGGGCAGCTTGGCGATGGCTTGCTCGATGACCGTTTGCCGTTCGCTGTCGAGCGCCTGTTCGTCGGGCTGCACCGACCAGCGACGCACCGGGGCCATGTGGTCGCCCTGCTCCTCGAACACCTGTTCCAGCGGATCGTGGACGCGGTGCTCGTCGCGATGGGCCTGCTTGCGGCGATGCGCCAGGGCGGCGTTGACCGTGATGCGATGCAGCCAGGTGGGAAACGACGACTCGCCGCGGAAGGTGTGCAGCTTTTGCAAAACCTGTACCAGCACTTCCTGGGTTACATCCTCGGCATCTGCATCGTTGCCGAGAATGCGCCGCGCCAGGTTGTAGACGCGCGGCGCATGGTCGCGGAGAATCTCCTCGACGGTGGGCGGCGGTACGCCGATCTTTTCGGGTTCGTCCATCACGGTTTCCGGCGACTCGGGTTTCCGGATCGCTTCCCTGAAGTTACGATAGGCTGCCGCCGCCACGAGGGCAAGTTCGAGAGGACCAATGAACCCGCCGACCTACGCCGACGTACTGGCCGCCGCGCCGCTGGTCCACCGCTACCTGAAGCCCACGCCGCTCTACGAATGGCCGGCGCTGTCGGCGCTGCTCGGCTGCCGCTATTACCTCAAGCACGAGAACCACACGCCCACCACGGCCTTCAAGGTCCGGGGCGGCATCCACCTCGTTGCTCGGCTGAGTGACGAGCAAAAGCGCGTGGGCGTCATCGGCTGCACCACGGGCAACCACGGGCAATCGCTGGCCTATGCGTGCCGGCTGTTTGGCGTCCGCTGCGTGCTGGTGGTGCCCGAGATCAACAACCCCGACAAGGTAGCGGCCATGCGTGCCCTGGGCGCGGAGTTGATCGTCCACGGCCGGGACTTCGACGCCGCCCGCGAACACTGCGAAGTGGTCTGCCAGCAGCAGGGCTTGCGCTACGTGCATTCCGCCAACGAGCCGGACCTGATCGCCGGCGTTGGCACGCTCGCTCTGGAAATCTTCGACGAGCTGCCCGACCCTGATGTGATCCTCGCGCCCATCGGTCTGGGCAGCGGCATCTGCGGCACGGCCATCGTGGCAGCGGCGCGGCGGCCGGAGACGCAAGTCATCGGCGTGCAATCAGAACTCGCGCCTGCCGTCACGCTGTCCTGGCGCGGCGGCCAGCCCATCGAGACGCCGTCCGCGCCGACCTTCGCCGAGGGCATGGCCACCCGCGTTTCCGCCGCGCTGACGCTGGAGATCATGCGTCGCCACGTCCACGATATCGTCCTGTTGAGCGAACAGGAGTTGCGCGACGCGGTCCGGCTCCTGCTGCGCGTGACGCACAATCTCGCGGAAGGTGCGGGCGCGGCCTCCACGGCAGCGGCCTTCCGTCTGCGCGAACAACTGGCCGGCAAGAAGGTGGTGGGTGTGCTCTCGGGCGGCAATCTGGATTTGCGCGAACTGGGACGGATCGCTGTCGATGCCTCATGCGCTTAGATTGCGATTCGCATTGCATCAATGGCAGCCAGATGTGTACAAACGCATCGGCTGCGACTTCTGAAGAACTGGGCGACGCACCATGGGCGAAACGCAATCGCTAACCCTTGGCGAATTCACCGCGAACCGGGTTTATCAGGGCGACTGCCTGAATCTGGCCCGTCGGTTGCCTCCCGATTCCATCGATATCATCGTGACGAGTCCGCCGTACTGGGGGCAGCGCACGTCCAACGGCGTGGGAGTCGAGGATGATCCGCGCCTTTACCTGAAGGCTTTGGTCGAGCGGTTTGCCGAATTGCAGCGTGCGCTAAAACCGTCGGGTCTGCTGTGGATCAACCTCGGTGATTCGTACAACACGCCGGTGAACTGGAAGTATGAGGATCGGAAGTACAGCTCACTCGGCCCTGACAGGATGGGGCTGGAAGCGCACAACGCCGCCTACATGAAGCCGCGCCACAAGCGGAAGGCGTTTCTGGATGACCAGACCAGCTGGCTTTGCTACGGTAACTTGCTCGCGCTGCCTTATCGTCTGGTCATTGGCCTGTGCGACAGCGGCTACTTGTTTCGCGGCGAGGTGATTTGGAGGAAGCTCAATCCGATGCCCGAGGGCAAGTGTCGGCGGCCGCACCGTTCCCATGAAGGAATCTACCTGTTCGCGAAGGCCGAGGATCATGCGTTTCAGATTGCCCCGCCCGTCAAATCCGTTTGGGAGTTTCCCAACGAAGCGCCGAACGGCGTGCGACACTTCTCGCGCTTTCCCACGGCCCTGCCGCAAAAGTGCATCGCATCCTACGGGAACCTTGGGCCGCAGGTCGTCGTTCTCGACCCTTTTTCCGGGTCGGGCACGACGGGCGTCGCGGCCTTGAAACTGGGTTGCTCTTACCTGGGTTTTGAAATCGACGCAACGTTGACCGCGGAATCCAACCAACTCTTACGTGGTGTGCAACCAGCGTTCCCGATTCTCGCCGCGTGCAGGGAGGAGGACGAATCGCCTGACTGAAGCAGATAGCGCGGTTTGCAGCTACTTGACATATATGTCATGGCGTCCAGCGATTGCTTCTCCCATCTTGGTGTCGAAACGCACAGGACACCGAGATGAACCTCAAAGCGCGCGTCGGCGCTCGGATCGGCGAACTGCGGCAAGCCAAGGGGCTCACCCAACAGGAACTCGCCGCACGGGCGGCCATTGACGCGGCCACGCTGTCGAAGATCGAATCGGGCAGGCGAAACATTACGTTGTCCACGCTAAACGACTTGTTGACCGCGCTGGATGTATCTCCCCGGCACTTTTTCGCCAGCGACGCGTTTTCCGTACAACCCGCTGGCCCCGCCGACAGTGGTACCATCATCGACAGTGAACACTTGCGCTTCCGCGAAGTTGCTGGCGCACTGTCTGTGCATTTTCCGTGTGGCCAGTACGATGCCGTGGTGACTTTCCCGAGCATGAAACGGGCCGTGGTTGCTGAGGCAATCTTGGCGATGCGCGACGGCTTGCACCGTGCCGAATTGCCGGCCGCTGGTGACACGTCAAGTCAGCAAACGCTCATGTCGCAGGCTATCGCCGATTCGTTTCTGAAAATTGGCTACGCCTATCCGCGTACCAACCCAAGCGACATTTGGCGATACATCATCTATCGAGCGTTCATCGATCCGCTGAATCACCCTACCTCCAACGCTCGGAAGGATTTTCAGCAAAGCTGGAAGCGCACGAGTGGCTGGGCGCTCGAACAAATCCTCGACAGGCACTACGGCGAGCATCTGGCTGCGCAGAGCGTCAGCATCACATCTTTTCGATCCAATGCCGAACGCGCGCCGCTCCTGAAACTGATGGGATTGGCTGGCAAGGTGCCGGCTGACAAGGTCGATCAATTCATACTCGGCCGCATCAAGGACGATCCTATTCCGCTCGGTGTGCTGCATGTGAAAACCAGTCTGGCTGAACGCCGCACCGATGATGTTCCTGCCAGTCGAGCTATTCAGGATGCTGGCTATTTGTCGATTTTCGTGACGATGGACGCCAAAGATACTCCGTCGCCCCAGCCGCGCAATCGCGGCGAGTACGGGCAGCCTGGCACGAATGCCAGTCAGAAGCGATTGGATGTCGAGCTGGACGGTAGTTTTTCCGCGGTGTTTTCCTTCAACGCCAACACGGTTAGCAGCCCTGAACGGACTCCCTCGGGGGCCAGGATCATGACCGTTAACCTGGCCAATCCGGCCGACGCCTTCAGCGCGTTCATACTGGACCGATGGCGTAGAGTGCGACAGGAACGCCGATGAACACCAACGATCCGCGCGGAATTCCAGGCAATGCGCTGGTGTCACCTCGCGCCGTCCTTTTCGATTTCGACGGCACGCTGGCGAATACCTATCCCGGCATCGCCGCCAGCATCAACCATATCCGCGCCCGTTACGGCTTGCCGGCTCTGCCCGAGGATGAGGTGCGCTGGAACGTGGGCCGTGGCCCGGCTTACCTGCTGCAACGCACGGTGCCCGTCGGCGACAACGCCGCCAACGTCGAAGCGTACAAGCAGCATCAACTCGAAGTCATCCACGACGGCACCCGGCTGTTTCCGGATACACTCTCGACCTTGCAAGCGCTGCACAACCTCGGCCTGAAGCTGGCCATTTGCAGCAACAAGCCCAAGATGCTCACGCTCGATCTGCTGCGCTATTTCCAGCTGGCCTCCTTCTTCGCCGCCGTGGTCGGTCCCGAAGATGTGGCGCGCCCGAAGCCCGCGCCCGACATGCTGCACCACGGTCTGAACGCGCTCGACCTGACCGCGAACCAGGCGCTGTACGTGGGCGACATGGTGGTGGACATCGAGACGGCGCGCGGCGCGGGGGTGCGCGTCTGGGTCGTGCCGACTGGCTCCGAGGAACGCGCTGCACTGCACGCGGGCCGTCCGGATCGCTTGCTGGAGAACCTGGCGGACCTGGCCGACCTGCTCGGCCCACGACACGGCGGGGCTTTTGCTTGACCCTTCCCCGTGCTGCCGTTACCGTAAGTGCAGCTTCCCGCCGTCTTGCCCCTGTCACCTTCGCCTGGCGGTGGGGTTTCTCCGAGCAGGGATCACTTCGGAACAGTCGAGATCGTACCGTGCCTCGTTTGATCGTCATCAAGGGTGTCGATGAAGGCAAGCAGTTCGAGCTGACCGGCGCTGTCTTCGCCGTCGGCCGCGACGCCGCCAGTGGTCTCCGGCTGCACGATACCGAAGTTTCGCGCCGCCACGCCGAGTTCCGCCTGATGGACGGCGGCTACCATGTGCTCGACGTGGGCAGCGCCAACGGCACCTTCGTCAATAATCAGCCCGTCAAGGATGCCCTGCTCCGCTCCGGCGACCACGTGCAAATCGGCCAGACCATCCTGGTCTTCAGCGCCGGGAAACCTGCCAGCCAGGGGCCGAGCGACCTGGCCGACCGCATCAGCATGATCACCCGGCAGGATATCGACTTTTCATCCGCCATCGTCAAGACGATTGCCGAGACCGAAGGCCACCGCATCCTCTCGCGTCCCGAGCAAGCCCAGGGCACCGCCTGGCTCAAGACCGCGCTGGCGAACCTGGGCGTGATGTACGAGACGATTCAAGCCACCAGCTACATTCTCGATGTGGACCAGCTGCTCGAACGCATCATGGAGTTGATCTTCCGCTCCATCGGCGCCGATCGCGGCTGCATCATGCTCCGCACGCCGGACACCACCAATTACGAGCCCAAGGCGATTCGCTTCCGCGAAAAGGTGGACCACCAGGAAAAGATTCCCGTCAGCCGGACGATCATGGACTACGTCCTGAAGGAAAAGCAGGGCGTGCTCACCGCCGACGCCGGCTCCGACCAACGTTTCAACACTGGCCAGAGCATCGTCCGCTTCGGCATTCACGAAGTCATCTGCGTGCCGATGAAGGGCCGCCACGAAACCGTCGGCGTGCTCTACATGGACACGCACAGCACCGCCCGCGACCTGATTCAGCGCAGCATGCCCAGTCGCTTCAGCGAGGACCATCTGACGCTGGCGATGGCCATTGGCCACCAGGCGGCCCTCGCGGTCGAGGAGACGCGCTATCATCAGGCCATGCTGCAAGCCGAACGGCTGGCGGCCATCGGCCAGACCATTGCCGCGCTGTCGCATCACATCAAGAACATCTTGCAGGGGCTGCGTTCAGGCCGCGAAATCCTCAAGATGGGTTTGACCGAGAAGAACGACCAGCTCTTGCAGCAGGGCTGGAAAATCGTCGAGAAGAACCAGGGCCGCATGGAGCACCTGGTCATGGATATGCTCAGCTACTCGAAGGAACGCGAGCCGGCCTTCGAGGAAACCGACCTGAACCAGATCGTCAAGGAGGTGGTCGAGCTGATGAAAGGCCGGGCGAAGGACGGCAACGCCAGCCTGGAAATGCGCCTGGAAGTCACCTTGCCCCCGGTGCCCGCGGAATCGGAAGCGATTCATCGGGCGCTGCTCAACATCGTCACCAACGCCATCGACGCCGTCGAGGAACGCAATCCGGGCCAGGTGATCGTCTCCACGAACGTGGAAGCCGACGGCGCCTGGGCGCGCATCTCCGTGACCGACAATGGCACGGGCATCCCGCTTAACAAGGTAGCGGAAATCTTCAAGCCATTCGTCAGCACCAAGGGTGCCAAGGGAACCGGCCTGGGACTGGCCGTCAGCCGCAAGGTGCTGCGCGAGCACGGCGGCGACATCCTGGTGCAATCGCAACCGGGCAAGGGCACCCGCATGATCCTGCGCCTGCCGATGAAGGGACCGCCCGGCTACGATCCCGGCACCACGCTCAACGATGCGCCGCCGTCGCGGCCGAAACTCTGACCAACAGGCGAGCGGCCGGCGGGAGCCCGCTGTTTTTTTAAGCGCTTTTGCCCCCAAAAAGCGGGCGGACGCCCGCCGGGCCCCGTTTGAAGACAGATAGACAGTTTCCCGCAGCCC
>JAEUIF010001412.1 GCA_016795185.1 Planctomycetia bacterium
CTTCTCGTTAATGACCCTGATGGCGTCCTGCGCGCCGGACTTGACGTTCTCGTCCTTGTGCGTATCGGCGATGGCCTTGAGCGGCCCGAGGGCCGGTTCGGCGGCAGCGCCGAGCTGCGTCAGGGCCAGGATGGCCGAGTAAACCACGGCGTCGTCCTTGTCTTTCAGCAGGCCGATGACCTTGGACACCGAACCCTTGGCCTGGTCGCCGAGGTTCGCCAGCGAGCGCGCGGCCAGGCCGCGTACCGCCGGGTTTGGATCGTCCATGCAGCGTTCCAGTTCGGGGATCACCTGGCGGGCCGAATCGGTCATCTGGCCCAGGACGCCGACCACGGTCAGCACCACTTCCACTTCGCGGTCGTTCAACCCCGCGAGCAAATCGGGCAGCGCCTGCCGGGCTTTGGTGCCGAGGATGCCCAGCGCCCGCGCCGCTGTGCTGCGCACCTTGGGGTCCGAATCGCTGACCAGGGCCTTCGACAGCTGGCCGAGGTTGGCGGTGGTAATCAGCTTCTCGTCGAGGAACATGAGCAGCACGCGCGCCCAGATGGCTACTTGCTTGTCGGGGTCTTTCAGCAGTGGTTCGAGCGCGGCCTTCTCGGCCGTGACCTCGGCGGCGCGCGGCGACAGGCCCATGGCGCTCAGGGCCATGATGGCGGCCAGCCGGACCTCGGCGCAGGGGTCGTTCAGCTTGGTGGTGAGGGTCGTCATGGCGGTGGGGTCGGGACCCTTGGCCGTGTCCATGCCGATGCGGCCGAGCGTGTAGCAGACGCTGCGGCGCAGTTCCCAGTTGACGCTGTCGTTGGCGTTGCCCGCCACGGCGGTGACGGCTCCGCGTGCCCGCCCGCCGAACTGCGCCAGGGCCAGCGTCGCCTGCACGCGCACCGAGCGTTGCGTTTCATAGCTGCTGACCAGCTTGCTGAGGGCGGCGACGGCCTTCGGCACATCGTCGGGGTCCATCGCCTTATCCATCGCGCCGAGCATGCCGAGGGCGGCGGCGGCGTCGCCGCGGAGCAGGGCGTCGGCGTAGCCGGTGGCGTCCATCAGCGCCGGCACCGCCGGCCGGGCGTTCTGACGGAAGCCGATGATGGCATGGATCGCCTGCTGCCGGTTGCTGGCGTCCTTGTCCTTTTGGAGAATCTGGATCCACTGGTCCAGCCGCTTGCCGCCCACTTCGTAAGGCGTGCCGTCGCTCGACGACTTCGACTGGGCGGACAGCGGCGCCGTGCCGGCCAGCACGGCCAGCAGACCGACGCAGAGGGAAAAACCGTTGCTGCGCATGGCTTGGCCTCGTCGGAAAGCAGTACACCCCCACGGCGGTAGCATACCACCGTAGGGCCGGTTGATGCAATCGGACCACGGGGACACTGGCGGAACGCAAAACTCCGCCCCGCTTGCGCCGTTCCAAGGTACGTCGGGCTTTCCAGCCCGACACGCAGCGCCCCAGACAATTGGTGCCGGCCGCGCCAAGCCCCATTGTACGTCGGGCTTTCCAGCCCGACATGCAGCGCCCCAGACAAAGTATGCCGGCTGCGCCAAGCCCCAGTTGACCTCCGATGCTTCCAGTCGGGCTGGAAAGCCCGACGTACAAGAGGCCGCCAGCGGCGCGTTTCACGGTTTTTTCGGTTGCGATGCCGCTCGAATCGGATACCGTTGCATCGATAAGGGATAGGGGTTCGCCCGCGAATCGGACGCCATTTCGGCCATGCAGTATCTCTACCTGGCCCAGCTGCTCTTCACCGTCTGGCTGCTGCTGGACGTTTACCGCCGGCAGGAAGCCCCCTCCTGGTACGCGGTGATCCTGCTGCTGCCTGTGCTGGGCGCGTGGTATTACTTCTTTCGCGTCAAAATTCACGATTTCGGAGGTTGGGCCGCTGCCGCGCCGCCTTCCCTCGAGGAACTGCGTCTGGAAGCCGAGCAAACGCCGACGCTGGAACGCGACCTGGCCGTCGCGGAAGCGCTCATCGACCGTTCGCGGCACGGCGAGGCGATTCCCTATCTTGAATCAGCCCGGCGGCGGGAACCGGACCATTGCCAGGTGCTCTACTGGCTGGCGTTGTGCCGGACGGAGCAGGGCCATCCCGATGAGGCGCTGCCCTTGCTCGACCGCATCCTGGAGCGCGAGCCGCGCTGGTCGGACTACGCCGCCTGGCGCTTGCTGATCGCCGCCCGCGCCCAGCACGGCGACGGCCTGGGCGCGCTGGCCGCCTGCCGGGAACTGGTCCGCCTGGCCCCGACGCTGCAATACCACTGCCTGCTCGCCGAACGGTTGCTCGTGGAGAACATGGCCGGCGAGGCCCATGCGGTGCTCGCCCAGGCGCTCGAAAGCTATCGCTACTCCCCGCCGCCGATCCGCCGCCGCCATCGCCGGTGGTTCCGCGAGGCGCGGCGCTTGCAACGGCAAGCCCGCAAGTTCAGCGATGCGTCACGCTAGGCCGCTGGCGGCTGGGTGGCACGCCCTCGGTACTCCGAGGGCGTGGAGTAGTTTCGCGACCATTCATCACCCCTAACCCAACTCCCGTGGGTGGCACGCCCTCGGTACTCCGAGGGCGTGGAGTCGCCCGACTATGTCCGGCGGGCATGTCGAGCTTGCGACCTGGCTTAGGCGAACGACTCCACGCCCTCGGAGTACCGAGGGCGTGCCACCCAGCCGCTTGCGGTGTTTAGACTGTCTCCTCTTTCACCGCCCCGAGTATCTCCTCGATGGCGCGCACGCAGCCGGTCAGCGACCGCGCCGCCATCTCGAAATTGGTGTGGCTGGAAACGTTGCGGTACTCCGCCGCCAGGTATTCCGCCGACTTGCGCAGCTTCGATAGCTTGCCGCGCGCCCGGTGCAGGTATTCCTTGGCGTCCTTGCGTTCGTAGCTGCCTTCCACCGCGCGGATGTAGTCGAAGATCATGCGGTGGACTTCGAGCATCTCCTCGTGCTCCTGCACCTCGTCGGCATGCTTGAGGAAGTTGCGCACCATCCAGGCATGGGCCAGCACGATATTGATGCGCTCCATGGCCTCGGCGGGAGTCATGACTGCGGCGTCTCCGGGGCGGGCGGTGCTTGCGGGACGACGGCCGGTGGCGGCGTGCCGGGCTTCTCGGCCGCTTCGGTCAGTTCCTTCGAGTACAGCACCAGGGCCGCGCCGACGCCGACCAGCAGGATGCCGGCCCAGAGCAGCGGGTGCGGGGCCTTGAAGCCGAAATGGAAGGCGTCGCCGGTCTTGGGGTGCCAGACGCTGCTGACCAGCACGTTGATGACCGGGGCCAGGCCGAAGATCAGCGGCGCGATGAAGACCTTGTAGGTGTCGCGCGGCAAACCGGCCTCGCGAGCGGCGCTCATGGCCGAGGTCGTGGCGAAGATCACGCAGATCGCGCCCACCGCTCCTGCCACGCCCGCCAGGCTGGCAAAGGTCAGGCCGGAACCGCTCATGTTCACGTCGGCCCACTTCACGCCCAGCCCGCCGGTCGCGAACATCAAGAGCGGCAGCACGACGCCGATAACGAAGTAAGCGATGCCCACACACAGGATGGCCATGAACCGGCCGCTCGCACCGGGCTTGGCGCTCAGCTCATTGCCGCCGAAGAAGATGATCGGCACATAGGTGCCCCAGGCCAGCCCCGCCAGTATCACGTAAAGCACCCAGACGTATTTCTCGGACATTCCAGCACACTCCTTGGGACAAACCGGCGTTGGTTCGTAGTTCCGCCTTCAGGCGGCGAAGTCGCTCGCTGCCATGCTTGAGCGGCGACAGCTCGTCCTCGTAGGGTCCGCTGTGCGGACCGTAGACATTGCACCACCGGGTTCCGTGGTCCGCACAGCGGACCCTACGAGTTTGTGCCACCGCCCTTTATTCCTTCCGCAGCGCCGGCAACAGCGGCGCGTTGAGGGTCGAGCGCATCGCGGCAGCGCCGGCCACCAGGCCGACCAGCAGCACCAGGCCGAGCAGGCCCGCCAGCCGTAGCCAGGGGATGTGCCCCGTGCCCGTCAGGATATGCGGCAGCACCGACAGCAGCGCTGCCGCCACACCTACCAGTAACCCCAGCGCCAGCAGCAGGACGTTCTCGGCCAGCACCATTTGGCCGAGCGTTTGCCGGCGGAAGCCCAGGGCACGCAGCAGGGCCAGTTCGCCGCGCCGTTCCCAGACGCTGCGCAGCAGGACCACCGCCAGGCCGAGCGAGCCGAGCAGCAATCCCAGACCGCCGAGCGCCTGAAAAGTCGAAAGGTAGGTATTTTCCACCGCGAGGTAGGTCGCGAGCTTCTGCGTGGTCGGCGTCACCTCGAAGCCGCGGTCGGCGAAGGCGGTTTCGAGCAAGGCGGACACGGCGTCTTCCTGGCCGGGCGGCGTCTGGATCAGGAAGAAGCGATAGCCTTCCTGCTTCGGGTACAGCTTGAGAAAATCCCGCTCGGACAGCAGCAACTCGCTCTGAAAGACGCTGTCCTTGAGCAGCCCGGCGATTTGCAAGGGTACCGCGATGCCGCGTTCGTCGGTGACTTCGACCGTGCCGCCGAGCGCGCTGCCCAGCATCCACATTGCGGTGTTTTGCTCCACGAAGGCCCGCACTGGCTCCTGGGCGTTCAGCAGCAGCCAGGGGTTCTTGCCCTCGGCCGGCAGCGTGCCGGCAAACTGGAAGCCGCCGCGCTGGATCAGTGATTCGGGCACGCCGAGCACGCGCGGCCGGCGCGGCTGGTAGAGGTTCAGGCAGCTGGCATCGTCGCCGGCGCGCAGGCGGAAGGCCACGAAACGGACTTGCTCCAGTTGCTTCTCGGCTTCGGCCAGGCGTTGCTGTACCTTCGCCGGCTCTTCCTTGAGGTCGATGCGGTAATAGCGTTCCAGTCCCTGGAGCAACTCGGCCCGGCCGGGGCCGCTATTCAAATCTTGATAAAACGGTGCCTCGGATTCCGCCAGCAACGCGAAACCGCCACTGCCGCCGGATTCCTGGAGAAAGTCCTTCGCCGGCTGCCGACGGAACGATTCGACGGCCACGATGAGAAACGCTGCTGAGGCGAGCAGGCCCGCCGTCAGCAGGCTGCGCACCGGATGCCGGCCGGCGTTGCGCGTACCGAGGCCAAGCACGGTCAGGCGGGCCGTGGCCGATTCGGGACGGCGCAGGAAGAGCCAGACCGCGGCCAGGCCCGCCGTCAGCAGCAGGCCGCCGCCGCTGAAGAACGCTCCCGCCTGCTGCATGTGATCTTGAAGAAACGCACCGGCGATGATGAGCACGCAGCCGACCAGCGTCGAGCCAATGGCGATCTTGCCCGCCCAGCGCGGCCGGGACGCCGCGCTGCCTTCGCTGTCGGTTGCACCGTGCAGCAGCATGCTCGGCGACGAGCGGCGCAGCACGCGCACCGCCCAGGCAATCGTCGCCAGGCTGACCAGCAGCGAGGCCCCGTAGCCGATGAGCAGGCTCTGCGGCGTGACGTGCAGCCGCAAGAACGAGCGGTCGAGCTGACCGGGCCAGTGCGCATGGAGATACCAGAGCAGCCCCCCGGCATAGGCCAGCGCCAGCGCCAAGCCGAGCAGGCCGCCGAGCATGGCGACCACCGCGCCCTCGGCCAGCAGCAGGTTGCGGACCTGGCTCGGCCGAAAGCCGGTGGCCAGCAGCAGCCCGATTTCCGAGGCCCGCCGGTCCAGGTTCAGCCGAAAGAGCAACCCCACCAGCAGCAGCGCCGCCGCGATCAGGAAGAAGCTGAAGCCCAGGAACAGGAGACTAAAGTTCATGCCGCCCGAAGCGGACTCCAGGCCGCGCTGCCGGACGTTGTCGAAGACGAAGCCCGCTTGCTGGGGGCGCAGCCGGCCGAGCAAGTTCTTGCGGAATGACGCTGCCAGGGCGTCCAGGTCTACCGTGGGCCGTGGTCCCTTCTCGCCCGCGCCCGGCGCTAGCCGGATCGAGGTCAGCTCGCCGAACCGGCTGCCCCAGAGCTTCTGCCCCGCGGCCAACGTGACGTAGGCTTTCGGCGTGGTGCGGTAGCGGTGCCAGTATTCCTCGTCGCGCTGCTGGATGCGCTTGCCATCGTAGGGAAACGGCGGGTTCCAGTCGCGCAGCGTTAGCTTGTCGGTGATGCCGGGAAACTCCGGCGTCAGGTCGGCGTCGTCCGCCACGCCGGTCAGTGGGATCGTGCCGCGCAGCTTGAAACTCGCCGTCTTCTCGGTCAGCTTGCCGTCCTCCACCGGCGCGAAGTAGGTCAGCTTCACCTCGTCGCCGACCTTCATCGGCAGCGGCGATTCTTCCCAGCGGGCCAGGATGATCTCGTCGTCCTTCAGCGTGCCGACGCCTTCGGGCAAGAACGGACCGAGCGGCGCGCCCCGACCTGGATGGAGCGCGGCGACGACAGAGTACGGAATCTCCTGGCCGCCCTCCGCGATGGTGTTGGCCAGGTAGACGAAGGTCCGGCCCGTGCTGAGGTTGAGGTCGAACGCGGCGCGCTCGGCGGCGAAATCGACCTCCGGGCCGAGCAGCAATTGTCGGCTTTCCAGGCTCAGGTAGCCGCGCTGGCGATAGTGCTCTAGCACCGCAGCGCGGGTCAGCGCGCCCGTCTTCGGGTCCGCCAGGTCGGCGAGCGTGTGCGGCACGCGGTCGCGCCACTCCGCGCGGCTCAGTTGCCCGTCCCGGTTGCGGTCGAGTTTCTCGAAGAGGGTTTTTGTTCGGCTATCCGGGGACCACAGCAGCAGGCCCCAGTCGTCGAGCGTCAGCAACTGTTGCAGTTTTTCGTTGATGTCGGGAGCGGCCTGGCGGGCCAGCAGGGCGTTGACGCGGCCTTTCTGTTCCATCTCCTCTTGCAGCATGGCCAGCGGCACGAAAGCGTTGAACGGGGCGGACAGGCCGGGCTGGAGGCTGAAGTCGGCACCCAGGCTGTCGGCCGGCAGCACGGCCCGCACCTTCAGGGTCAGGTCGCTCAGGTCGCCCTCGCGGCGGCCGAAGGCGGTCTCGCGCGAGACGGCGCTGGCTTTCTGCAAGTGCAGCGTCACGGAATCGCCGGGCTGCACGTGCAGCTCGTCGGCCAGCGCCTGGTTCAGCACCACTTCCCGCGCGGTCGATTTCCAGAACGGGTCAGCCTCGCCCGCCTCGCCGCCGAGCCAGAAACTATCCTCGACGCCCAGCACCGTGACGCGCCCGGCCCGGCGTGCCGCGGCGCGGTTCGCGTTCTCCGCCGTGGCAGCGCCTTGCAGCATGACCACGGGAGCGATACCCGCCGCAGCCTGTTGTTGCCGGAGTTCGCTGGCCAGTTCCTGCCGGAAGAAGCGGCCCACGATCAGGGCCTGGTCCACCCAGCCGAGCCGCTGCTCGCTCAGGGCGCGCAGGCTGCCCCGCAGCGAATCGCCGACCAGCAGCGCGCCGGTCAGCACGACCGTACCGACGGCCACCCCCAGGCAGACGGCCAAGTTGGCGCGCCAGTGGAAGCGGACGTTGGAGCGGAGCAGGTGCGAGGTCTTCATGGCGGCTCACTCCACCGCTTGCAGAGCGCCGTCGGCCATTTCCATGCGCTTCGGAAACGTGCGGGCCAGTTCGCTCGAATGCGTGACGACGACCAGAATGGTCCGTTCCTGCTGGTGCAATTCCAGGAGCAGCTGCCCGACGGCCTGCGCCGTGCGGCGGTCGAGGTTGCCGGTCGGTTCGTCGGCCAGCAGCAGCACCGGCCGGCGCACCAGTGCCCGCGCCACCGCCACGCGCTGGCGCTCGCCCCCGGACAACTCCGCCGGCCGATGATCCAGCCGGTCGCTCAGGCCCACCCGTTCGAGCAGTTCGCGCGCCCATTTCTCGCTGTCGGGCGAACGCTCGCCGACCAGCGTCGGCACCAGGACGTTTTCCAGCACGCTGCACTGGGGCAGCAGGTGATGCTCCTGAAAGATGAAACCGATGTGCCGGTTGCGGAAGTCGGCCAGCTGTGGCTCGGCCAGGGCGAACGGGTCCTGCCCATTCAGGCGGACGGTGCCCGAGGTGGGCCGGTCCAGCGTGCCCAGGATGTGCAGCAGCGTGCTCTTGCCGGAACCCGAAGGCCCCATGACGGCCAGGCTATCGCCGCGTTCCATCCGCAGGTCGGCATTGCGCAGCACGGAGAGCGTGCCGCCGCGCGTAGGGTAGTCCTTGCCGAGTTGTTCGACTTGTAATGACATGGCGGGGGTTACAGCAGGAGGGCCAGGGTTCCCAGTCCGTAGAAAGTGTATTCAACATCGACGACCTCGTCCGCGAGGTGGCCATGGAAGCCGCCGCCCGGCTGCTCCAGGCCGCGCACGTAGGCCAGCACTTCGCCGGCTTCGAGCTGATCCAGGCTTTCCAGGCGGTGCAACGTCCAGGCCCCGGTGAAGGTCGAGAGCAGGTCGGCGAAGGGAATGCGCCCGTTCGCCTGCAAGCCGCCTTCCTCCGAACGCATGTCCAGCAGGAAGTTCGTCACACCGTCGGCCACGTCGCGCGTCACCAGTTGCTCGGCCGGCGCCAGGCCGTCGAGCATTTGCAGCAC
>JAEUIF010001446.1 GCA_016795185.1 Planctomycetia bacterium
AAGGCACTGATCACCGGCGTCACCGGACAGGACGGCAGTCACCTCGCGGAACTGCTGCTCGCCCAGGGCTACGAGGTCCACGGCATTGTCCGCCGCTCCAGCACCGAGAACTTCGAGCGCATCGGACACCTGGCTGGCCGCATCCACCTGCACCAGGCCGACCTGCTCGACCAGCTGTCCATCATCGACGTGCTCCGCGAGGTCCGCCCCCAGGAGGTTTACAACCTGGCGGCCATGTCCTTCGTGCCCACCAGCTGGAAGCAGCCCGTACTGACCGGCGAGTTCACCGCCATGGGCGTGACCCGTGTGCTTGAAGCCATTCACCTGATCGACCCGCAGGGCATCAAGTTCTATCAGGCGTCCAGCTCCGAGATGTTCGGCAAGGTGCAAGAGACGCCGCAGCGCGAGACCACGCCGCTCTACCCGCGCAGTCCGTATGGAGTGGCCAAGGTCTACGGCCACTGGATCACGATCAACTACCGCGAAAGCTACAACATGTTCTGCTGTAGCGGCATCCTCTTCAATCATGAGGGGCCGCGGCGCGGGCGCGAGTTCGTCACCCGCAAGGTGACGGACGCGGTCGCCCGCATCAAGCTCGGCGTGCAGCACGAGCTGCGCCTGGGCAACCTCGAAGCCAAGCGCGATTGGGGCTTCGCCGGCGACTACGTCCGCGCCATGTGGCTGATGCTCCAGCAGGACCAGCCCGACGACTACGTGATCGCCACCGGCGAGACGCATTCCGTGCAGGAACTGGTGGAGATCGCCTTCGGTCTGTGCGACCTGGACTGGAAGAAGTACGTGGTGCAAGACCCCGCCCTGATCCGGCCCGCCGAAGTTGATCTGTTGGTCGGCGACAGCAGCAAGGCGAAGCGCGTGCTGGGCTGGCAGCCGGCGGTGTCGTTCCCCCAGTTGATCGAGATGATGGTCAAGGCCGACCTGGAGCGGGTCCGACAGGAATCGCCGAAGTAACCATGCGCATCCTCGTCACGGGCGCCAGCGGCTTCGCGGGCAGCCATCTGGTCGAAGCACTGGCCGCGCGCGACGGCGCGGAGGTGTTCGGCGTCAGTCGGCAGCCCGTGGCCGCGCCGCGCCCGCCGCTGGCCGGGATGCGGACCTGCGACCTGAACGACCGGCGCGGGCTCGAACAGGTGCTGCGCGACGTGCAGCCCGAACGCCTCTTCCACCTGGCCGGCTACGCCAAGGTGGGCCGCTCATTACAGGAAAGCGACGCCGCCTGGCGCGCCAACCTCGACGCCACCCGCGACCTGTACGAAGCGGTGCTGCGCTGGGGCGGCCGGCCGCGCATCCTGCACGTCACCAGCGGCCTGATCTACGGCGAAGCGGCCGAAGCCAACGCGATTATTGGCGAGGAAGCCCCGCTACGGCCCACGAATCCCTACGCGGCCAGCAAGGCGGCGGCCGACCTGGCGAGTTTTCAGTACGGCGAATCGTGCGACCTGGAGATTATCCGGGCGCGGGCGTTCAACCACATTGGCCCCCGGCAAGCATCCGACTTCGCGGCGTCGAGCTTCGCCCGGCAGATCGCGCTCGCCGAGCAAGGCAAGCAAGCACCGCTGCTCAAGGTCGGCGACCTACGGCCGAGCCGCGACCTGACCGACGTCCGCGACACGGTGCGGGCCTACGTGCTGCTCATGGAACAGGGAAAACCCGGCGAGGCGTACAACGTCGGCAGTGGCCAGGCGTATGCCATGCAGGAAGTCTTGAATCGCTTGCTGGCCCAGGCGCGGGTGAACCTGGAGGTCCGGCAGGACGCCAAGCTGCTGCGCGCCGGCGAACTGGCGGTGCTGCGCGCCGACGCCGGCAAGCTGCGCCGCCTGACCGGCTGGACCCCGCGCTACACCCTCGATCAGACGCTGACCGACCTGCTCGACTACTGGCGCCAGCAACCCTGACGGAGCGAACGCAGATTGGTTAAATGACAAACAGGAGTACGTCGGGCTTTCCAGCCCGACACGCAGCGCCGGAATCGGACGGTACAGCGAAGCGGGCGCGGCCAACCAGCGGTGGGACGTGTCGGGCTGGAAAGCCCGACGTACTTCAGGCAAGCACTCCCTGGACCATACACGAGGAAACGCCCAACTCCCGCAGGGCGCGACCGCAGCCCCACTACCGCGAAACGGACGGACTCCACTCATGCAAATCGCAGTCATCGGCACCGGGTACGTCGGACTGGTCACGGGCACCTGCCTGGCCGAAAGCGGCAACGACGTGATCGGCATCGACAAGGACGAGAGCAAGATCGCCACGCTGCTCGGCGGCCAGCTGCCGATCTACGAACCGGGCTTGCTCGAACTGGTGCAGCGCAACCGCCGCGACGGCCGACTCAGCTTCACCACCGACCTGGCCCACGGCGTCAGCAAGGCGCAGCTCGTCTTCGTGGCGGTGGGCACGCCGCAATCAGCCGACGGCGCTTCCGACCTGTCGAGCATCTGGGCCGTCGCCGACGCGCTGGCGAAAGTCATCGACGGCCCGAAGGTGGTGGTCATCAAGAGCACCGTCCCCGTGGGCACCAACCGCAAGTTCGCCGAGCGGCTGGCGGCACGGTGCCAGCACCCGGTCGATGTGGCCAGCAACCCAGAGTTCCTGAAGGAAGGCGCGGCGGTCGATGACTTCATGAAGCCCGACCGCGTGGTGGTCGGCGTCCGTCGGCCGGAAGCGGCCGAGTTGCTGCGCGACCTCTACGGCCCGTTCCTGCGCACGGAACGGCCGTTCCTGGTCATGTCGCCCGAAAGTGCCGAGATGACCAAGTACGCGGCCAACGCCATGCTGGCGACCAAGATCAGCTTCATCAACGAAATCGCCAACTTCTGCGAGCATCTCGGAGCGGACATCAACGACGTCCGCCGCGGCATCGGCCACGACGAACGCATCGGCTTTCAGTTCCTGTTCCCGGGGGTGGGATACGGGGGAAGTTGTTTTGAGGGGCAGGAGTCGGTCTTCGTGTGCCGTGAAGGCCGCCTTGCGGTGGAATCTTTCCAACAGCTGATTGACTCCTGTCGGGCTGCCGCCACGACGAGAATCCAGACCGCAGTCGCCTGCCCGCGCAATAATCAGCAAGCGAGCCTGGAAACGGCCGAGACGGCGGAAATAGTTGTCCCGGATGACCTCCAAGTTTTGGGTTTCGATTTGGAACTGGGGAAGGCCGCGCTCGCCAACGTGATCGCGCTGACCAGACGGCCCTATGCCGGCACGATGGTGCGCATTGGTACGAGCATGGGCCGCAGCATCCGTGTGACGGCCGATCATCCAGTAATCGTAACGTCGGACACTGGTTTCGACGTGATTCCCGCAGACCAAGTGGTCGTCGGGCAACCGTTGCCTGCGCTTTGCGACTTGCCTTACTTGGAATCGGTGCCCGATCTCAACCTGATCGATTTGCTCGAAGCCACCGATCTCGAAGCGGACGTTCACGTTTCGCCTACGGACAACTCGTTCGTCGAGCAGTATCCGAAGTTCGCTCGACATGTCCCGCCAAGCGTTCTGAAGTATCCCCATGATATTCGGCGCTTCAACCGAATGCCCTTGCGGCTCTACCGCCTGCTTAGCGATCAAGGTCTGCTGGATGTCAGTCCCGACCAGTTACAACTCTACACCGCCAAGGGGGCGGCAACGAAAATCAACGCCGTGATCCCTGTGGATGCGGACCTGCTGCGACTCTGTGGCTATTACCTCGCGGAAGGCTTCATCTCGAAGGATGTCGGTCGGGCCGGCGCCGTGCGCGAGCGGATTGGCTTTAGCTTCCATGAGAACGAACGCGAGTACATCGAGGATGTGCAACGAATCTTGCAGCAATGGGGCCTGAAGTACATTACGCGAAACTCCACTTCAGCGCTGACCACCATTGTTTCGTCTCGGATCGCCGCCTGGCTTATCCGGGACGTCTTGAAGTGCGGAATCCGTTCGGAAGACAAGACGTTGCCGCAGCTGGCCTTTAACGTGCCGTCGGCATGGCGTCACGAGTTGGTGCGCGGCGCTTTCAGCGGGGATGGCGCTGTCACTCCGGTGCAGCATGATCGGAACTTCATGTTCGAGTATGCGACCGTCAGCAAGTCGCTGGCCGATGGTATGGCATTGCTGCTTCAGTCGCTTGACGTCGTGCCATCCGTTCGCGTGCGTCGGATGAACAAATCGACGCGGGACGCCTATATCGTGCGTGTCAGCGGCATCGAGCAACTAGCCGTCCTGCGCGATGCGTTTGGCGACAAGCACCGCGCGCGGATCGATAACTTGCTGGCGGGTTATCAGCGAACCATTCGCCAACGCGGGTTTGTACGCCACGGAGCTTTTGCCACGCTACATGTCCGGGAAGTGACGCACGAAACCGTCGATACGACGGTCTATAGCCTGGAGACTGCAACGGGCACTGTCGTTGCGTCGTCCGGCCTCGTCTGTCACAACTGTTTTCCGAAAGACGTCCGCGCCATGCTGGCGATGGGCCGCGAGCAGGATGCGAAGCTGCGGTTACTTCAGGCGGTCGATGACGTGAACAGCGCTCAGAAGCGCGTGCTGTTCGACAAGATCAAGCGGCATTTCGGCGCGGACCTGAAAGGCAAGACGCTGGCCCTCTGGGGCCTGGCGTTCAAGCCGCGCACCGACGATATTCGCGAAGCCCCGGCCTTGACCATCATTGACTTGCTGCTGGCCGAGGGCGCGCACCTGCGCGTTCACGACCCGGAAGCCATGAAGAACATTCGACAGCTGTACGGCGACAAGCTGGTCTATTGTGACGGACCGTACGGCACCCTGGAAGGCGCGGACGCGCTGGCCATCGTCACCGAATGGCAGCAGTTCCGGCATCCGAACTTCGACATGATTAAGAACCTGCTCCGCGCCCCGGTCATCTTTGACGGCCGCAATCTTTACGACGCGAAGCAGATCGCCGAGCTGGGGTTCACGTATTATTCGATCGGCAGGTAGTTGCGACTGATGTAGGGTCCGCTGTGCGGACCGTTTTGCCTCGTTCGCGGTTCGCGACTTGGCTACTTCGCGGCCGTCACCAGCACGCAATCGGCCTGGCGGCTCAGGTAGCTGTACCAGGACGCAGCGCTGGCGGCGGGCCTGCTCGTCAGCCAGCGGTGCCAGTAGGGGCCGCGTTTGTGCCGCACGGCTTGCTGGGCCGACCAGTGCAGCCATTTCGGGTGGCGGACCATGCGCAGCGACTTGATGCGGAAGCCGGCGCGCTCCAGCATCAGGGCCAGCGTCATGGGCGTGAAGTGGGTCAGGTGTCGCGGCAGATCGAGCCCGAACCAGTCGGGGCCGAACCAGCGGTAGGGCAAACTGTCGATGTTGGGCACCGCCACCAGCAACTGCCCGCCCGGCGCCAGCAGGGCGTGGGCCTCGCGCAGCACTTCCCGCGGCGCGTGGACGTGCTCCAGCGATTGCCACATCGTAATCACGTCAAAACTCTCCGGCTGCAAATCGGGGTGGGGCAGGCTGCCGACCAGCGCGCGCAAGCCGAGGTCGGCGCGCACCCGGCAGACCGTGGTCGCGGAAATATCCAGGCCGGTGACTTGCCAGCCTTGCCCATCCATGCGCTTCAGGAAGGAACCGCCGCCGCAACCGAAGTCGAGCAAGCGGCCCTGGCCGACGCGCGCCAGCGCTTTGCGTTCGGCATCGCCGCGCAGCCAGTGCCAGCCGTGGAACCAGCGGGCGGGGCGCTCCGGGCGAGACTGGTAAGGCGGATAGGATTCGGGAGGATAGAACTGGACCATCGCGGACGGGCTGGGGCGCGGGTTGGTGAAGCAGAGCCCGCATTCCTGGCACTGGACGACGGCGAACCAGAGCCCCTGGCCGTTGGCGGAAGCGTCGGGAGCTTCGGTCAGGCACTTGTAGCGCCGACCGCCGCAGAGCAGGCAATTGGTTTCTTCCCACTCGATGGGCAGGCCCGGCGTCGCTGGCGTTTCCGCCAGGGCGCGGGGAAAAAAGGTCATGGCGCGCTCCCTTCTCCACGGGGTCCGGTCCCGTCGGCGCGGCATGATAGCCGGGCCGCGCCGGCGGGTCAACCGCAGGCGCGCCGCGCTGGTAGTTCCGCCAAAACGCCCGCGTGGCGAAGTGGCGGACCCAGCGGCCTTGTACGTCGGGCTTTCCAGCCCGACTGTAGCGCCGGCGATGGGCGGTTCCCGAAAGCGAACGCCGGGCGCGCATAC
>JAEUIF010000618.1 GCA_016795185.1 Planctomycetia bacterium
CCCCGCACGCCTCGTCCACGAAGACCCCAGCGACGGCCGACCAGCCGCCAGAGACCCTGCCGCCCCCGCCGCCCATCGCTTACACGCGCGACGAACCCGGCATCATCGTCGGCCAAGTACTGGGTGCCGACGGTCGGGGACTGGCGGACGCCGTCGCCTGGCTGGAGCAAGGCAAGCCCACCACCGCGCCGGGACAGGAACTACAGCTGATTCAGAAGGAAGGCGCGTTTCGGCCGCGCGTGCAGGCCGCCCGTGTCGGCAGCCGGTTGAAACTGCTCTGCGCCGAGGAGCAGGCCAGCTTCAAGGCCAGCGGCGCGGCCGACTTCAACCTGCGGCTGACGCAAGGCCGGCAGCAAGTACGCCCGCTGGAGCGCGCCGGACTCATCGAGGTCCGCTCGGAGTTGAAGCCCGAACAGTCGGCCTACGTGTGGGTCTTCGACCATCCGTATTTCGCCCTGACCGACGCGACGGGCCGCTTCCGCCTGCCAATGGTCGAGCCAGGCAGCTACACCCTGGTCCTCTGGCAAGCGAGCCGCGCGCCGCAACGCAAGCAATGGCCGATCACCCTGCAACCCGGCTGGGGCGCGGAAGTGGACTGGAAATTGGCGGAGTAGTGCAGGGTTTGATCGGTGGACCTCGACACTGGGTGGCACGTCCCTCGGTACTCCGAGGGCGTGCGGAACCTCGCAGCGATTTCATCTCCGGCGGTGGCCTATCGCTCGCACGCCCTCGGAGTACCGAGGGACGTGCCACACGTCGCGGTCTGCGACCTCGTCACTCCGCGAACTGTTCTTTCCCGCGAAGCGGTTACACTCCACAGCCCAGGGTCGCGCAGCAAACCCTGGGCTGTGGAGTGTAACCGCTTCGCGGTATCGCAGCCGGCGAATGTCGCCACCACGCGCTCATCGGCGCAGCTGCATCTCACTCCGCCATCGCGGGAGTGCGAGGCGCAACAACAACAGAGCCATTTCATCGACCATCACGGCTTGCTCATCCCCACAAAGCTGCCGTCGTTCTCGCGGGCCAGGGCCCAGAGGAAGGCACCCAGGTCGGGGCTTTCGTAGAAGAAGCCGATGGTGTTGACGCGCACCCGCTGCGGATCGGGTTTGTTCCAGGTGGTGCGCAGCGTGCGGCGGACGTACTGGCCGAGCAGCTCGCCGCGATCGATGTCGCGCAATGTCTTCGTGGGGTCCGTCGGCAGACCAGGGCCGACGTTGGGCAAGCCGTCCGAGAAGAAGTAGATCGTATCCAGGCCGTCCGCGCGGAAGCGGAAGGCGGCTTCCATCGCGGCGTGGATGTTGGTGTTGCCCTTGGGCTTGACCGCGGCCAGGGCCTGGCTGATGCGTTCCAGGCTGTTCTTGCCGTCGTATTCGAGCCAGCGGTCGTCGTTGCCCAGCGGGAAGACCGCCTTGTCGGCGAAGAGGATGACTTGATACTTCGACAGCGCCGGCAGGCTGCGGGCGATCTTGACCAGCGTCTCGCGCACCGCCGCCCACTTCTCCGGGTCGCGGGTCTTTTCATCGACGAAGTCCATGCTGCCCGACATATCGACGACGAAGACCACGCGGCGGCCGGCGAGCGCGATGCCGGCGAAGCGGTTCTCCGCCGCTTGCTTGGCCTGCTCGACGAGCAGTTTCTGCTGCCCGAGGTCCTTGTCGAGCATGAGGAGCCGACTCTCGGCGACGGCGAGCTTCGCGCGGTAGTCGGCGGCCTCGTCGCGCAGCTTCGGCAGCTGGTCGGCCAGCCCTTGCAGCTTCTTGGCCTGTGCCTCGTTGTCCTTCAGCCGGCTGGCCAGGTCGTCGGCGCTGCGGCCTGCCGCCAGGGCCAGGGCTTCCTTTTCCTTGAGCATTTTGAGCTGTGCTTCCAGTTGTGCCGTCAGCTTGTCGCGGTCGCGCGTGAGGGTCGCGAAGTCGGCGGTCTTCCGGAGCAGCTTGTCCTCGGCGGCGCTGACGTCGGCCTTCAGGGTCGCGAGTTCCT
This sequence comes from Planctomycetia bacterium, assembly GCA_016795185.1. Lineage (GTDB taxonomy): Bacteria > Planctomycetota > Planctomycetia > Gemmatales > Gemmataceae > JAGVLI01. The sequence continues at coordinate 1,978 of JAEUIF010000618.1, forward strand.
TGCTCAGGGCCAGGTAGCGGCCGCGCGCCTTGTCGAGGTCGTCGGTCAGTTGCAGCTTTTCCTTGCCGAGCGAAGCGAGCTGTAGCAGCGCTTTGTCGCGGGTGGCCTGCGCTTCGAGCAACTGGGCCTCGATCAGTCCGAGTTGCCGGCGCTGCTCGTCGGCATCCAGGCGCGCCTCGGTCAGCAGGACGTTGGTTTCGCCCGCCGCCACGGCGCGACGCTTGGCTTCGCGAAAGTTGAGCAACCAGAGCAGGATGACGCAGCCCAGGGCGCAGCAGAGCACATCAACCATCGACAGGTTGAAGATCGACGGAATGCGATGGCGGGTCTTCATGGCACGGTTTCCATCCCTCTCCCCTGGCGGGAGAGGGGTTGGGGTGAGGGGGCGGACGTTGCAAAGACTTCCCCCTCACC
>JAEUIF010000619.1 GCA_016795185.1 Planctomycetia bacterium
GGTGAGGGGGAAGTCGTTGCCAAGTCCGCCCCCTCACCCCTGCCCCTCCCGCCAGGGGAGAGGGAGACTTGGTGTTCGAGCCGTTTGCTCATTGGAACTCTCATGGTGGACAACGCTCCCTTCCTGTCGCACACGCACGCCGGCCTGACCATCGAGGGCTACTCGCGGGCGGCCGTGCAGTCCTACTGGCGCATCCCGGAACTGAAGATCGGCTTCGACCTGGGCGCGCAGCCGTGGGACTTCATGGGCACGCCGACCTGGCTCATCTCGCACACGCACCTCGACCACGTGGCGGCGCTGCCGGTCTACGTGGCCCGCCGGCGCATGATGCGCATGGAGCCGCCGCACCTCTACCTGCCGGCCGAGGGCCTGGAGGATGTGCGCCGCTTGCTCCTTATCATGCAGCGGCTGGACCGCGGCCGGATGCTGTGCGAGCTGCACGGGCTGAAGGCCGGCGACGAGATCGAGTTGTCGCGCGAGCAGGTGGTGACGGTGTTCCCGACGACGCACACGATCCCGTCGCTGGGCTACCTGGTCTGGGACCGGCGGCGCAAGCTCAAGGACGAGTACCAGGGCCTGGCCGGCGAGCAGATTCGCGACCTGCGGCTGTCGGGCGTGGAGGTGACGCGCGAGGTGCGGGTGCCGTTGCTCTGCTACACCGGCGACACCAGCCCCGGCGGCCTGGACAACTATCCGCCTGCCTATGAAGCCAAGGTGCTAATTACCGAAATGAGCTTCATCCGGCCGAACCATCGGCGGGAGAAGATTCACAAGTTCGGCCACATGCACCTGGACGATTTTCTGGAGCGGGCGGATCGCTTCAAGAACGAGCTGATCGTGCTCGGGCACTTCAGCACGCGCTATCATCCGCAGGAAGTGCGCCGGCTGGTGGAGAACAAGCTGCCGGCCGGGCTGCGCGAGCGGGTGAAGTTGTGGATTTGATCCGGCGGGCTACGGCGCGCGGCAGGCTCGCTTGCGGGCCTGTCGCGACGCGGCCGGAGGCGGGGCGGACTCAGTGAGCGGGAGCGGCCACGGGATGCACGCCGTGCGCGCTGCCGTTATGGCTGCCGTTGTGCGGCGTCGCGGCGGCCTCTTCCGCCTGGATGCGTTCCCACACTTCCTGGCGGTAGACCGGGATGTCGCTCGGCGCAGCGATGCCGATGCGCACCTTGTCGCCGCGAATCTCCAGGACTTTGAAAACGATGCCGAGGCGGGGCAGCACGATTTCCTCGTTCGACTTGCGCGACAGTACCAGCATGGCAGGCCCTCATCGAATGCGAAGCGAGTTGGCAAACCTGGGCGGGCGGGGGTTTGGTGCCGCCCGCCCAGCGAGAATTGTCCTACAGCCGTTGCTGAGTCCCCGTTTTCACCATGGTAGAGCAGCCAGAGGAGCAGACCGCAGGACGGCTTCCTCTAACAGCAACTGGCGTGCCAGGACGCAATTTCGCCAAATGAAGGCAGCAAGCTGTTAAACAGTAACGACTTGATCGCATCGCCGACGCTGGGAGCAGTTCCCCACCCAGCGAAGCGGTGCGCGACTGACCGCGATGGAGGATTTTTGTTCGCCGCTGAATGTCAAGAATGGCTCACTGCTGGTCGCCAAAATCACCCGGCTGGCCCGTTCGTAGTTCCGCCTTCAGGCGGTCGAGCGACTCGACCGCC
>JAEUIF010000066.1 GCA_016795185.1 Planctomycetia bacterium
TCGTTGAGCTGAATCGTGATTATCATCGGCGTAGCCCCCGCGGAGACCGCTCTTCGCCACTGGTTCTCCTACCGATTAAACAGGAACGCCGGGCTGTTAATCAAGGCCCAGGCGATGTCCTGGGCGCCCGTCAGCCGCTGGTTCGCCAGTTGTTTCTCGGAGATGGCCGCGTCGAGCTTCAGCTGGGCGAGGCGCGGGTCTTCGGGAATCGGCCGGCTGACGAATTCCAGGTTGTCGCGCAGTTCCTTCAGCTTCGGGTCGATGGGCAGCGGCTTCTTCGCGTCGGCGACCTCGCGGGCGACCTTTTTGTAGTCGTCGTCAATCGTGCGGTAGTAGCGCAGCAGGGTTTCCTGCTGCTCGGGCTTGCGTTCCTCGGCGGCGACCGCGAGCACGGTTTTCAGTTCTTCCGGCAGGTCGAGGCCGACGGGCCGCTTGGCGGTGGCTACCGAGATTCGGAAGCGGCCCATCACGAAGTTGTTCTCGATGAACTGCTGATACAGGTTGATGGTCAGCAACGTGCCGCCCTCGAAACCGAAGGCGTTCTTCGCCTCGAATGTGGCCCAGTGGGTCGCGCCGCCGGCATTGCCGATGGCCCAGCCCCGGCCGCCTGCGGTGTCGCGGTCGCCGTCGATGGCCGTTTTGATATCGAAGCGGTTCTGTGCATTGGGTTGCGTCACGTCCGCCGTGCCCTTCTGAAACACAACTGGCGTCGGTACGCCGGGCTTGGCCTTCGACGCCGCCAGCACCTCGAACTCGGTCAGCACGAAGTTGCCGTCCGAGGCATAGCCGGGGCCCTGGTTGGGCAGGCGCTTGTCGGACAGCACTTCCAGGCGAATGGCGGTGATGTCGCGCAGGTCGGTTTCCGCCGTGAGGGTGTACAGGCCGCGCGCCGGAGTCTCGACAAACACCGACTTGTCGGGCTGGGTGGTCAGCTTGGCGTTGCCCGGCCCCTTCAGGGTCTTGGGATCGAGCACGGTCCATTCGATGTCGCTCTTCTGCTTCTTCTCCCACTCGGCGACCTTGGCCGGCAGCTTGTCGGCGACCTTCTGCAAGCGGGCGTCCGCCTGCTTGATCTGCTCGGCACGTGCGCGTTCCTGCTCGGCCAACTTCGGGGCCAGTTCCTTCTCGTAGGCTTCCAGTTCGGCTTTACCACGGGCCATCGCTACCTCGCGGTCCTTCTCCTGCTTGGCGCGGATCGGCGCGACTTCCTTTTCGCGGTCGGCGACCGCCTGCACCAGCTGACGATGGTCCGCCTCGATGCGCTGAATCGTCTCGATGCCGGCCTTCACGTCGGCCGCGGTCGCCGGGCGGTTCAGGATGCGCAGGAAGAGTTCGTTCACCAGCTTGGCATCGTCCTTCTCGGTCTCGACCAGCTTGGCGATGTCGTTCTTCGGATCGCCGATGGCGTCGGCCAACGTCTGGCCGTTGACCAGGGCCATGACCGGGCCGAGTTGCAGCGTGTTGACACGCTCGCACTCGCAGGCGCTTTCGCGGGCGGGACGGCCGAAGGTGCTCAGGAAGCCGCTCGGCAGGTCGCCGGTGTCGGGCAGCGCTGCCGCGCGGGTGCCGGCCGGCACACCGGGGAACTTTGATTGCGAGCCGGTCACGCGGTAGACGCTATCGAGCAGCACTTCCGCGCTCAGCCGGCGCGCGGTGGCGTGCGAGTAGTTGATCTTGTCGTCGGCGTTCCACTGGTTGGAGGCCACCGCCAGCTGGTAGGTCCGCGACCGGGTGATGAGCTTGACGATGTGCCGGGCGTCGAAGCCGCTCTGCACGAATTCCTTCGTCAGATAGTCCAGTAACTCAGGGTTGCTTGGCGGGTTGCCGGCGCGGATGTCGTCGATGGGGTCGATGATGCCCACGCCGAACAGGTAGCCCCACAGCCGGTTGACGTAGGAGCGGGCGAAATACTGGTTATCGGGCGACGTGATCCACTCCGCCAGCTGCTGGCGGCGGCTGGCGTCCGCCGGCGCGCCGTGCTTCGCTTCGTAAGGGAACTTCGGGGGCGCGACGGCGTTGGTGCGTTCGTGCAGCACCTCGCCCTGCTTCTTGTCCGCCACGATTTCGTAGAGCGGCTTGCCCTTTTCAACCGCGGTGCCGCCGATTTGCTGGTTGCCGCCCTTGGGGTCGGCGCTCAGGTTGACGTGGGCAAAGAACGCGGACGTTTCGTAGTACTGGTCCTGGGTCCAGCGCTCGAACGGGTGGTCGTGGCACTTGTTGCAATTGAAGCGCACGGCCAGGAACAGGTGCGTCGTGTTCTCCATCATGCTCGCGGGATCGCGCAGCACCTTGTAGTAGGCCGCCGCAGGGTTCTCGCGGTTGGAGCCCGACGCGGTCAGAATCTTGCGGACGAACTGATCGTAGGGCGTGTTCCGCGCCACCTCGTTGCGGATCCACTTGCGGAAGTCCGCCGCGCCCTGCGCGCCGAGGAACTTGCGGTTGACCTGGAGCAGGTCCGCCCACTTGTTCGACCAGTGCTCGATGTAGGCTTCGCTGCCGACCAGTTTGTCGATCACTTCTTCCCGCTTCACTCGACTTTCGCGGGCGTCGGCCAGGAAGGCGCGGACCTCGTCGGCCGTGGGCGGCAGGCCGGTCAGATCGATATGGACGCGGCGCAGGAACTCGGCGTCGCCGCTCAGGTCCGAGGGCTTGATCTTCATCCGCTGCCACTTGGCGGCGGTCAGCTCGTCGATGCGGTTGAAGGTCGGCGGGGCTTCCCAGACGAAGCCGTCGCGCGGTCCCATGACCGTGAGCGTTGTGGCAGCGTAGGCGCCCTCGAAGCGGACCAGCAACGGGGCTTCACCGCGACGAATGGCCGACATGCGACCGCCCGCGCCGGCGGTGGCCACGTCCGTGTTGCCGCTCTCGATGAATGCTTCCTGGGTCACGTCGCGCGTCTGGCCGCCGACGTAGGTCGCCAGCACGCGCATCTGCTGCTTGGCGCCGATCTGCTGCACGACCGGGTTGACCGGCAGCACGGCAATTTTGGAAACCTTCGGCGTGGACAGGTCCAACCGTGCACCGTTGGCGATCCAGCTACGCATGATCTCGTAGTAAGGCTCGCCGGGGCGCGTCACCTGGCCGCCGACGTGCGGCACGGCGGCGGTGGCCTTGAGCAGCATCAGGCTGTCATCGGGCGAAGCGATGTTGACGCGGCGGCTGGCCATGTCGTCGGCCAGGGCGCGGACGTCAAAGATGGGGTCGTAGCCGCGCAGCGACAGCTTGAAGCCGTTCTTGCCCTGGGCCGAACCGTGGCAGGTGCCCTGATTGCAGCCGAGGCGCGACAGCACCGGCATCACGTCGCGGACGTAATCTACGGGGCGATCTTCCTTCAGTCCCACGACATCCACGTTGACCGTCGCAGTCTGGTCGCCGATGCGGGCGCTCAGCTTGGCACTGCCATCGGTCTTCGGCCGCAACAGGCCGGCACGGTTGATTTCAGCAACGTTGGCGGACAGTTGCCAGTCCACCATGCGCGTGGCGTCCAGGGTGTCCCCCGAAGCCAGTTTGGCCGTGACGAGCAACTGGGCGTAGCCGAACTTGCCGCGCAATTCGACGCTCTTCGGCTCGATCTCCAGGGCCACGATGCTCGCGCCGGCGGGTAGCGTTTCCGGTTCGAGTTTCTCGGCCTGGCTGGTGGCCGTGTTGCCGACGACCGGCAGCGGCGGGGCCTTGTCGCTCAGCGGTGCAGGCGCGATGGTCTTCAACAGGTTGCCGGTGGCGGCGTCGTAGAGCCGAATCTTGCCGTCGGCCCCGGCGGCGGCGACGGCCTGACCATCGGGACGGAAGGCCACCGCGTAGACCGCCGTGTCCTTCACTTCCGCCTGGGCGATCAACTGCACGCCTTCCTGGTGGTACTTTTCCAGGGCTTCCTTCTCGGCCGGCGTGCGCGTGGTGACGACCTTCTCGTTGATGGCCTTGATGTTCGCGGGCAGGTCGGTGTTGAACTCGTAACCGTAGATGTGGACCTGGCCGGTGCCGTCCAGGCTGCTGCCGGCGGCGATGCGCTTGCCGTCCGGGCTGACGGCCACGCTGAAGATGCGGCCCTTCATCGGCGGCATCTGGCGAATCAGGTTGGCGTCGTCGCCGATGACGCGCTTCGTTACCCGGTGAATGCGATAGACCTTGGCGATGCCGTCCGAACCGCCGATGACGATTTCATCCCGCTGCGGGTGCCGCGCCACCGCCGACAATCCGCCCTTGAGCACGCCGGGCGTGATGGACGTGATGTTGTCCACGAAGCGCTGGGTGGCGAACTCGGTGAGCTTCACGGTCATGTCGCGGCCGACGGAAACGAGGTGCGAACCGTCCTTCGAGAAGACCGTATCCAGCACCCAGTCCGTGTGAGAACCCTGGTAGAGCACCTGTTCGCCGGTCTTGGCGTCGATGGCGCGGACGGTGTTGTCGGTGCAGCCGAAGCCGAGCTTGCTGCCGTCCGGCGACCAGCTGACGCCGAAGAGCGAATCGCCGGTGTAGGGGGCGGACAGCAGGAGGCGGGCCTTGGCGGCATCCCAGACCTGAATCTCGCCCATGCGCCCGGGCAGGCCGCCGGCCACAGCCAGGAACTTGCCGTCCGGCGAGAAGCGCACCGTTTGAATGCGCTCAGCCAGGCCGATCAGCCGCGCGGTCAGCTTGTCGGTCTCGGTATCGACGAGCAGCACTTCATGGAAGCCGGCGACGGCCAGCAGCTTGCCATCCGGGGAATAGTCGAGGGCGGCGATCACCGGCGGCCGGGTGTAGAGCGGCGGATGGTCCACGTCGTAGCGCTGCTGCGCGTTGGCGGGGGTGTCGTCCTGCGCGCCTTGCGCGATCCACTGCTTGACGAGGTCGATTTCGTGCTCAGCCAGCGGCTTCTTGCCTTCCGGCATCTTGGCCTTGCCGTCCTTCGGGATAATCAGCTCGACGAGATAGCTCTTGTCCGGGTGATTCGGCTCGACGGCTTTCTTGCCCGAATCGCCGCCCGCGAGCAGCTTCTTGACATCCGTCATGATGTAATCGCCGCGCGCCTTCGCCGGCTGATGGCAGCCCTGGCAGTGCGCCTGGAACAGAGGCCGAATGTCCTTGTAGTAGCTGACCTTGGCGGCCGGCGCGCCCTGGGCCTTCGGTTCCTCGCCGCGCAGCGCCGGCGTGCTGAAGCCACCGATCAACAGAAAACTGGCCAGCGTCCCGGCCCAGGTTGCGTCGCGCGTCATGGTGCGGTACCTCGCGGTTCGTCCCGTATCGCAAGTGCGGTTACATTCACCCATACCTGTTGTCCCGACCTCTGCCTATGATATTTTTCGTCTTACTTTCCTGATTTTTCGTCAGTGACTCCATCACCCGCTTATCGGTACTCGTAGGGTCCGCTGTGCGGACCGTGGGACGAGCGACTCGTGGTCCGCACAGCGGACCCTACTTCCGGAATACCTCGTCACGGATGGATTGCCATGTCCGACCGTCGTCAGCGTCAGGTCGCCGTGCTGATCGAATCGTCGCGTGCCTATGGCCGTGGACTGATCGAAGGCGTCATGCGCTACAGCCGGGAACATGGCGACTGGTCGCTGTCGTTCGAGCCGCGCGGCCTGGAAGCCCCGCCGCCCTGGCTGTTCACCTGGCGCGGCGATGGCATCCTGGCCCGGCTGCCGCGTGTGGAGATGGCCCGCGCCGTGGCTGCCAAGGGCCTGCCCGTCGTGGACCTGTATTCGAGCGCCCGGCCGTCCGGCTTGCCGATGGTCGGCGGCGACAACCCGCTGATCGCGCAACTGGCCCTCGATCACTTTTGGGAACGCGGCCTCCGCTACTTCGCGTACTGCGGCCTGCCGCCGGAAGAAAACCGCTACATCGCCCAGCGCGGCGAGGCGTTCGCCCGGTTGACCCAGGCCGCGGGCGGTTCGTGTACTCTGTTCGACGCCGAAACCTCGGCGCTGGCCGTGCCCGACTGGGAGCGCGAGCAGGAACGCATTGCGGCCTGGCTGCGCGGCCTGCCGAAACCGGTCGGCGTGCTGGCCTGCTTCGACGAGCGCGGCTTCCAGGTCATCAACGCTTGCGGGCAAGCGGGCCTGCGCGTGCCCGAGGAGGTCGCGGTCCTGGCCGTCGGCAACGACACCCTGCTCTGCGAGATGGCCACGCCTCCCCTGAGCAGCATCGACCTGGACGCCCACGGCACCGGCTACGAAGCCGCCGCCCTGCTCGACCGGCTGATGGACGGCGCACGACCGCCGCGCCGGCCCATCTGCATCGCGCCGCGCGGCGTGGTGGCACGGCACTCGACCGACGTGCTGGCCGTGGAGGACGCCGATGTGGCCGCTGCGTTGCGTTTCATCCGCGAACGCGCCGCCGACGGGCTGCGCGTCGAGGATGTGCTGCGGCATGTCGCCGTGTCGTCCAGCGTGCTGGAACGCAAGTTCCGCCGCTTCCTGGGCCGCACGCCCAAGGCCGAACTGCTCCGGGTGCAGATGGCCCGGGCGCGGGAACTGCTCGCCGAGACCGACCTGCCGCTGAAGGAACTGGCCCAACGCTGCGGCTTCGCGGGCGAAAAATACTTCAGCGACGCCTTCTGCCGTGTGACCGGCGTCCGCCCCGGCGTCTACCGTCGGCAGCGACGCGGGGGCGGGCGGTGACGGCGTTCTG
>JAEUIF010000068.1 GCA_016795185.1 Planctomycetia bacterium
AGCATCTTGCGGCGGCGTTCCATTTCAACCACGAACTTCGCCGCTTCGCCTTCAAGCTTCTTGTTCGGGGCCTCATCCTTCATCTTCTTGGCATCTTCGGCCAGCTTCTTGGCCTCATCGTTCATCTTCTTGACGTAGTCAGCCACCTCCGGGAAGCGCTTCTCGTTGCCGCCCTGGAAGCCCGAGCCGCGCACCCGCATGAAGAAGTTGGCGAAGCTGAGCAGGTCATCTTGCTGCCAGACGTCGTGCGGATGACGATGGCACTGGGCGCATTCCAGCCGCAGTCCGAGGAATGTATGGGCCGCCTGCAAGGCCCCCTTCACGCCCCCCGCGTCCTTGCGCTGCCAGTAGAGGTCGAGCGTCTTGCGGCTGGCGTAAACGGCCAGGTCGGGGCGTCCGGTGGTGTAGCCCTCGAAGAGTGCGGTGGTTTCTTGCGCCCACTCCTCGACGGTACGGCCATCGCGACTGGTAGCCGTCAGGATGCGTTCGACGAACTGGTCGTAAGGAATGTTCTCCTGAAGGCGCGCCCGCACCCACTGCTGGAAACGCGGGGCGTCGTGCTGCTCGGTGAGGGCATCCGCGTAGACGCCGTAGTCGCTGGCCTTGAGCAGATCGCAGAACTTCATCGCCCACAGCGCGGCGTAGCCGGGCCGTTCGAGCAGTTCGTCGATTTTCTTGGCGCGCTTGTTCGGATCATTGCTGGCCAGGAACTCGCGAATCTCTTTCGGCGCGGGCAGTTCGCCGGTCACGTCGAGCGTGACGCGCCGCAGGAAGGCCGCATCGTCGGCCGGGCCGGCGGGCGGGATGTTCAGCCGCTTCAGCTTGTTGAGGATGTGGGCGTCGATGAAGTTCTGCGGCTTGACGCCGGGGAACGGCTCCTCTCCCTGCCGGGGCACCGCGACCAGAGCCATCGCCGGTTCGGCGCGATAACGGACGATCAGGGCCGCATCGCCGACGCCGTTGGCCTGGACCTCGCCGCTGGGCGACACCAGGGCCACGGCGCGGTCCAGCGATTCGTAGGAGCACAGCTGCGTGACATCCTCGGTCTGGCCGTCGGCGAACTTGGCCTCGACCTTGAGCCGATAGCGCTCGCCCGGCTTCGTGCTGTGCTCGGCCGGGGTGATCTTTAGCTGGGTGACGCGCGATTCGGCCAGATTGTCGCCCGGCCCGCCTGCCGCGATCCAGCGCTTCAGCAACTTGAATTCCGGGCTACCCACGTCCATGCGCTTGCCGCCTTCGTGAGCGACCTGGCCGGTCGCTTTCAGGAGCAGCAGGCTGGCATCGGGGTCTTCAAGATTCAGGCGACGGCCGGTCGCCTCGCGCAGCAGCCGTTCGTGATCCAGACCCGGCGTAGCGGCGAACAGCGACAGCTTGAAGCCATTTTGCCCTTGCACGGCCCCGTGACAGGTGCCGCCGTTGCAACCCAGCCGACTGAAGATGGCAGTGACATGCCGACTAAAGCGGGGAGTTTCTTCGTCGTTCTGGGCTTCGGCGCGGGCCAGGGGAGCGAGGGCGAACCAACCGGCCAATCCCAGACTGAAGATCAAGGTAGGCTTCATCTTAGGTCCACTCCCAGGCGGGCTGCAAGCGGGACCGGCAGCGGCCGGCTTTCCAAGTATAGTGCAGCCCGGCAGCGGCTAACTTCCGAATCCGCAAGAATTTGCCAGATTGGCAGGAATGAGTGCCCCCGCCAGGTCCGCCACTCTGCCACGCGGGAAGGTGGCGGACCTGGCGGAGTACGTTTTGGGTCCGCCACTCTGCCACGCGAAGGTGTGGCGGACCCAGAAAGCAGGTCGAACGGAGTCGTTCAACTGGCCAGGGTTTCGGCAACCTGCCACGCACCACTGGCCCGCAGTCGGGATTCCAGTTCGTTGACGATTGCGGGATCATCCCAGAGTCGAGAGTAGAAAGCCTCGCAGCCGTGGCCTGCGTACCAGCCGGCCATGTAGGACCAGGCATGTTCCTTGGGATCAACCTGTGGCGGACTGGGCCGCGCGGACAACCAGTCTTGCACCGCCGTCGCCCGTGGCGGATAGGCAGCTGCCAGGGCCGCGCTGACCAGGCGTTCGAGCGTTTGCTGATCGGGCAGGCCCGCCGCGCCGGCGGGATCGGCGACTTCCCAGCGAACCAGCGAAATGCGCGTCGCGCCGCCATCGACTTCGATCTCGCCTGCGGCGTTCAGGGTGGCTGAAGGATCGATCTGCTGGACCTGGTACAGCACGTCCTTCCGCTGAAGTCCAACCGCACCAGGAACTGGATTCGCGGCACTGGCGTCGATGTCCACGTTGACGACCAACCGCAGTAGTTGCTTGGTGGTCCGTTGCTTCAGACGATTGCGCGCTTCCGGCAGCACGTTCTGTCTGCCGCCGCACTGCCGCACACGAATAAACCCGCCGCTCCTGGAGCGATACGCGAACTGGCCGTGACTGACCGTGATGCCCCAGGGATCGGGAGCCGGGTAACCCGTCGTTCTCGGCTCGAAGCCGGTGCTATCGCAACCGAGTAACTTCAGCCACCCGTTTCAGAAAGCGCGATCGTGGAATCCCTCGCACAGAATCACCGATTCGCTCATCGCAGGTCGTCCTCGATCGTTGTCCGGGCAAAGGCAACGTCGGGGCCAGCCAGGCGCGACGATTGCAGCACACCGCTCTTCAGCTGCAAACGATACAGGCTCAGCTTCTCCAGGTCTTCGGCCTTCGATTCCGCGAGCAGGGCGTCGAGCAGTTCCAGGCTGTGCGTGGTGAGGATGACCTGGATGCCGCGGCGCACCGCAGCCAGGATGGCTCGCGCACTTTGACGGATCGCGCCGGGATGCTGGTGGACTTCGGGTTCTTCGAGCAATGCGAGGCCGCTGCTTCCGGTGGCGGCAAGCTCCAGGCTCAGCCGTAGCAGGGATTGAATGCCATCGCCGACCAACGTCGCCGGGACACTATGGCCCTCGAAGACAAAGTAAAGGATTGGTTCCCCATGCTCGGTCAGTATTTCTACGTTGGTGACGCCAGGCAAGACATCGGATACGATCCCAATTGCGTCATTGCGCCGACCATTCTGTACTGCTTTTGTGTACAGATCGTAGAGAGGTCGATTTGCGGTAACCGAGTACCCTTCGATGAGGTGAACTTCGGGCACATCAGCAAGAGGCATATATCCGGTCATTTTGTGATTCTGATACTTGTTCTTCACGCCCCTTAGTAGACCGTCGTCCAAGCGACTGGCTTCATCCAATACGGCGAATTTGATGATCGTTTCGGACTCTGCCGTGTTTCGCTCAAGCTGCAATTGACATCGGCGAGTTTCGTGGTCGCTCACGACCTTGCATTCAGTTGCACCACGTTCACCCGCTTTC
>JAEUIF010000085.1 GCA_016795185.1 Planctomycetia bacterium
AGCGGGGCCAGCAGTGCCGCCCAAGGACGGCAAGCTGCGCATCATCGCCTTTGGCGCGCACCCGGACGATTGCGAGATCAAGGTCGGCGGCACTGGGGCGAAGTGGGCGGCGCTGGGTCATCACGTCAAGCTGGTGTCCGTGACCAACGGCGATATCGGGCACTTCTCGATGGCCGGCGGGCCGCTCGCCAAGCGCCGGCTCGATGAGGTCACCCGTGCGGACAAGTTGCTCGGCCTGCACACCCAGGTCCTGGACATCCACGACGGCGAATTGATGCCAACGCTGGAGAACCGCAAGCTCATTACCCGCCTGATCCGCGAATGGCACGCCGACATCGTGCTGTCGCACCGGCCCAACGACTATCACCCGGACCATCGTTACGTCGGCGTGCTGGTGCAGGACGCCTCCTTCATGGTGACGGTGCCGTTCATCTGCCCGGACGTGCCGCACCTGACCAAGAACCCGCTCTTCCTCTATTATTCCGACCGCTTCGAGCGGCCGAACCCGTTCCGCGCGGACCTGATCGTCAGCATCGACGACACCATCGAGAAGAAGCTGGCGGCGCTGGACATCATGGAATCGCAGTTCTTCGAGCGCGGCGTGGCCGGTTCGTCGGAGCAGCTGGCCAAGGACAACGCCAACCGCGAAGCGCGGCGCAAGCAGGTCCGGCAAGGCTTCATGGACCGCGACCAGGCGGTGGCGGCCAAGTACCGCACGCAGCTGGCTGAGTTCTACGGCAAGGAAGCAGCAGCCAAGATCACGCACGCGGAGGCTTTCGAGATCACCGAGTACGGTGGTCGGCCCAGCTCGGAGGAATTGAAGAAGCTGTTTCCGTTTTACGACAAGCCGTGACGCCGCCTGAAAGGAGCGCCCCTGATGTTTCGCTGCTCTCGCATCGCATTGCTGGGGCTGGTGCTGACGGCCGGCGTCGGGTCCGCCGCTGACCTGGACAAGCTGCCGGCCAACACCTGGACGCCGATCCAGCCAACGACCGTGCAGCCGGAGGCCGCCGACGAAAAGGGCCAGTGGATGAACGTCGGCTGGAACAAGCTGGTCTATGACGCAGCGGGCCAGCGCGTGCTCTACTACGACCGCTGGCACGACAAGAAGCACGGCGGCACCACCATCTACGGCAACTGCCTGTTCAGCTTCGACCCGGCTACCACGAAGCTCGTGCCGCTGCGCATCGACCACTGGGGCCGGGAAAGCACGCCCAGCGGCGGCTACCGCACCGTACCCTTGCCTGAGAACGACCAGGAACCGACGCCGTGCCCCCGGCACGTCTACCACGCCTTCGACTACGTGCCCGAACTGAAGGCCGTCTTCATTTGCAACGGCGCGAACCAGTCGGCCATGTTCAAGGGCGAGGTGCTCGGCCACAAGCTCTGCACCGACACCTGGCGGCTGGACGTGGACAAGAAGACCTGGAGCAAACTCGCCTCGGAAGCGCACCCGGCCAACCAGCTGGAACACGGCATGGCCTACTGCCCGGCGACGAAGTCCATCATCTACGCGGGCCACGACAAGCTCTGGATCCTTGACCTCGAAAAAGGTCAGTGGCGCAAGGCGAAGAGTGAGTTGCCGCGCAGCCACATGGGCATGTCCGTCCACTACGACCCGGCACGGAAGCGTATCTTGCTGGCGGGCGGCGGCGCTTACGGCAAGTGGCAAACGAAGGCCGGCGGCTTCAACGCGCTCTATGCCTTCGACCCGATCACGGAACAGGTCACGAAGCTGGCGGATTGCCCGACGGCCCTGTGCCGGGCTGCCCTGGCCTACATACCCAAACACGACCTGTTCGTTACGGTGGCGGCGTTCCAGGGCGAAGGCATCGAACAGCCTTCGGGCATGTTCGCCTATCACGGCGCCACCGACCGCTGGCAGCAGTTGAAGCCGACGAACGCACTGCCGTGGGACAAAGGCTGGCTGCCGCTCTGCTACGACTCCCAGCACGATTGCCTGATCGGCATGGTGAAGACGACCTTTTACGCTTTCCGCTACGCGCCGGCCAAGGACTGATCCATCGCGTCGCGCGGGACCAAGGAGCCAACATGAGAACGATATTTCGCCTGGGACTGCCGGCGTTGCTGGCCGTCGTCTGGACCGTCAGCGCCCAGGACGCCAAGGACAAGCCGACCACGCCGAAGGAGGTCATCAAGCTCTTCAACGGCAAGGATTTTTCCGGCCTCTACACCTGGACCAAGAAGAACAAGAAGGAAGACCCGCAAAAGGTCTTCTCGGTCGAGAACGGCATGATCCGCGCCTCGGGCGAGGACAACGGCTACGTCGCGACGGACAAGGCTTACGAGAACTATCACTTGATCGTGGAATACAAGTGGGGCAAGCGGCCCGAGAAAGAGAAGTACGTCCGCAACTCGGGCGCGCTCTTGCATGCCGTGGGGCCGGACGGTGCCG
>JAEUIF010000191.1 GCA_016795185.1 Planctomycetia bacterium
GCGCTTCAAGCTCGAATACCAGCGGCGGGAGCAGGTGTGTTTTCGGTTTTTGATTACCGGAGCGAAAACAGACGCCGCAGGACTGATGGACGTTCAGATTGCGGTCCAGCTGCTCGATCCCACGGGGGCAACTGCTGCCCAGGGGATCAAGCAACGCCGCGATCCACTGACTTTCGGAAGCTCGTTCCCCGAAGTTGTTACATTCGAGTTGCCATTCAACGCCGTCCCCGGCGTATACCAGCTGAAATGCACGATCACGGATAACTACACTCACCAAACGACCGCCTTCGAGCGCAACCTGCAATTGCTGCCGCCATCGTTCGCGATCACCTCGCCGGAATTCCATTACGACAGCGACCGACGTCTGGACGCCCCTTTTGGGGGACTGGTCAACCAGCGTCTCTACTTCCGCTGCAACATCCAGGGCTTTCGCTGCGACGACGGTAAGGCGGAACTCGATTCTCGCATTCAAGTGCTGGACGCGAAGACACGACAGCCTATTCTGCCCAGTCTGCGCACGTTCCACCACACTTCAAACCCACTGCTGCCCACCGATGTCTTCGCCTTGACAGGCGAATTCGCGCTCCACCAAGCCGGAGATTTTCTGCTGCAAATCAGCGCCACGGATCGCCGCTCCGGCAAGGAAACCTGCATCGAAGTCCCCTTGCGCGTCCAATCCTGCTGGCCGGCCGACGCGCCCCGGGTAGTCAACCAGCTGCCTCAACCTTGACCGAACACCTCCCGAAACCCCTTGAGGTGTTCCGTCAACAATTCCTTCAGCCGCGGCGCGTGCAGTTGCTCTTCCTGCTGAAACACCAAACGCAGGATGTCGCCGGCTTCGCGGTTGTTTGAAATAGTCGGGTGGACGCCGAACGATTCGATGCGGCTCAGGTTGAATTGGCCTTTCTTGCCCAGGAATCGGCAGTCGAGGCCGGCGGCGTCCTTGGTCCGCCATTGCGCCCACGACCGGCCGACGCCCGGCACTCGCAGCTTGATGGCGTCGCGCGCGTCCCATTCGATCTGCACCTGCGGTTCGACCTGCTTCACCAGTTCCAGCAGGCGCGACAGCAGGCTGCGGCTCCAGCGGACCTTCTGGCCCGGCCGAAAGCCCTTGTCGCCCAGGTGCCAGCGCTCGCCGTTGACCTTCCAGGGCATCACGTCTTCCGGCTTCGTTTGCAGTCGTTTCAGGCTCTTCTGGAACGACGTCACCGCTTCTTCGAGGAACTCCCGGAACGCGGGCGTGTCGATTTCCGCCAGGCGGTGGACCTGGACCGTCACCGATTGCCAGGGGCCTTTGTGGTTCGTGACCCAGACGCGTTCCTTATCGCTGTAGACTTCCAGGCCCGGCGTGTCGTTGAGCGGCGCGATGCCCAGGCGTTCGACCAGTTTGCCCTGCTGGAAGGCATTCTTGCCGACGCGGAACACCAACCGCAGCAGCCATTCCTGGCTGGTCATGGCGTGCAGGAACCAGCCGAGCGATTTCGGTGCGCCGGCGATTTCCACGACGCTGCGCTGCCCCCAGTCGGTCTCGCTGAACTTGCCGAGCCGGTGAATCCGCTCGTCGAGCCAGGGCAGCACGTCGCCTTCCCAGCGGATCGCCTTACCTTCGGCCGTGAGGCGTTCGGCGGTGTGCCACCGACGGCCATCGGTCTCCCAGGGCATCTTGGCGTCCTTGCCGACCAACTCAAGTTCCAGGTCACCGGCGCGGGATTGCTCGGCCGCTAACGGGTCATATTTCGGCCGCTCGGCGTGCGGGCCGGCTTCCAGGATTGGCTTCAGCGCGAGCGCGGTATGCGAAAGAAGAGCGCTCGCCTTGGGCTCGCGGCTCAACGTTGCCACGATGTCCTCCGGCGTGCCTTCCGCCACCACGCGACCGCCGGCCGCACCGGCTTCCGGCCCCAGGTCGATGATCCAGTCGGCCGTCTTGAGCACGTCGAGGTTGTGCTCGACCACGATGACGGTGTTGCCCAGATCGACCAGGCGGTGCAGCACTTCGAGCAGCTTGTGGATGTCGTCGAAGTGCAGGCCCGTCGTCGGCTCGTCGAGCAGGTAGAGCGTGCGGCCGGTGCTGGGCCGCCCCAGCTCGGCGGCCAGCTTCACGCGCTGCGCCTCGCCGCCCGACAGCGTCGGCGCGGGCTGCCCCAGCGACAGGTAGCCCAGGCCCACATCGGCGAGGGTCTGCAAGAGCCGGCGAATCTTCGGGATATTGCCGAAGATTTCGAGCGCCTCGCTGACGCGCATCTTCAGCACGTCGGAGATCGACTTGTTCTTGTAGCGGACGGCCAGCGTTTCGGGGTTGTACCGGCTGCCATGGCAGACGTCGCACTCGACCCAGACGTCGGGCAAGAAGTGCATCTCGATCAGTTTTTGCCCGTTGCCCTGGCAAGCTTCGCAGCGCCCGCCCGGCTGGTTGAAGCTAAAGCGCTTCGGCGGATAGCCGCGCACCTTCGATTCGGGCAACTGCGCGAACAGCTGGCGAATCAGGTCGAAGACGCCCGTGTACGTGGCCGGGTTCGAACTGGGCGAGTTGCCGATGGGATCCTGATCGACGTTGATGACCTTGTCGATCTGTTCCAGGCCGAGGATATCGTCATGGGCCGCCGGCGCGGTGCGGGCGCGGTTCAGCTTGCGGGCCAGCGTGTTGTAGAGCACCTCGTTGACCAGCGAACTCTTGCCCGAACCGCTGACGCCCGTGACCGCGACGAACGCGCTCAGCGGAAAACGCACATCGAGGTGCTTTAAGTTGTTGTGGCGGGCACCCTTGACGATCAAGGCGAGCGGCGGGCGTAAGCCCGCTGTTGACCGCGCCGGTTCGCTGGCTGTTTCAACAGCGGGCTTACGCCCGCCGCTCGCCAGACGGCGATTCGTCGGCACCGCGATCGCTTTCTTTCCCGACAGGTATTGCCCCGTGAGCGACCCCTTGGCCCGCTGCACCTGCTTCGGCGTGCCCTGCGCGGTGATCTCGCCGCCCTGGTCGCCCGCGCCCGGCCCGAAGTCCAGCAGGTAGTCGGCCGAGGCGATGACTTCGCGGTCGTGCTCGACCAGGATCAGGGTGTTGCCCAGGTCGCGCAGCTTGTGCAGCGCTTGCAGCAGCCGGCTATTGTCGCGCGGGTGCAGGCCGATGGTCGGCTCGTCGAGCACGTAGAGCACGCCGGTCAGCCCGCTGCCGATCTGGCTGGCCAGGCGGATGCGCTGCGACTCGCCCCCGGACAGCGTCGGCGCGGCGCGGTTGAGCGTCAGGTATTCCAGGCCGACATCGACCAGGAATTGCAAGCGGTTGACGATCTCGCGCAGCAACTCGCCCGCGACCCGCTGCTGGGCCGCGGTCAGTTTCAGTTCCTGGAAGACCTGCAAGTTGCGAGCGATGGGATCGTCGCACAGCTGGCCCAGGGTGCGGTCGAGAAAGCGGGCGGCGGCGGCATCATCGCGCAGCCGAGAACCGTGGCAAGAAGAGCAGGGGACTTCGCCGACCAGTTGATCGAGCTTGCCGCGATAAACGCTGCTGACGCGAATGGCTTCATCCACGGCGGGGAAGACGCCCTTGTATTGAAACTTCGGGCGAGCGACGGGCGTCAGCCCGCTGTTGCCCCCCCGATTGGACCGCTCATTGTCGCTGGCTCCAACAGCGGACTGACGCCCGCCGCTCGCCTGCTCCAGCGCAATCCAATCATCACCCGTCCCTTGCAGCACCGCGCGCTGCTGCCCGGCTTCTAGCTGTTCAAAGGGTGTATCGAGCGAGAAGCCCACATGTCGGGCCAGCGCCTCGGCGAAGTCCACGAACGGATTGCCGTCCGTGAGGGCCGGCCAGGCGCTGAG
Source organism: Planctomycetia bacterium (assembly GCA_016795185.1). GTDB lineage: Bacteria > Planctomycetota > Planctomycetia > Gemmatales > Gemmataceae > JAGVLI01. Next base: position 3,817 of record JAEUIF010000191.1, read on the forward strand.
CGCTCCTTCGCGCAGCGACAGCTTACTGTCGCGAATGACCAGCGCGGCATTCGCGCCCTTCTGCACGCCCAGCCCCTCACAGGCCGGGCACCAGCCGAGCGGGCTGTTGAACGAAAAGTGATGCGGATTGAGCGGCTCGAAGCTGCGCCCGCAGCGCTCGCAAGCGAAATGCTGGCTGAAGCGCTGGACCTTCCAGTCCGGTTCGGGCCGTGCATCATCCACGAAGGCGGCGTGCATGACGCCGCGCCCCAGGCTCAGCGCTGCCTCGACGGCATCCGCGATGCGCGTCCGCTGGTTGGCCCGCACGATCACGCGATCGACGACGACTTCGATCGAATGCTTGCGGCGATGGTCGATGGTGGGCGGTTCCTCCACGTTGAACGACTTGCCGTCCACGCGCATCCGCACGAAGCCGCCCCGGCGAATTTCATCCCACAGCGCTTCGTACTTCTCCTGGCCGCGGCGCTCGATGGGGGCCATCAGGTAGAGCTTGGTGCCCTCCGGCAAGCCCAGCACGCGCTCGATGATCTCATCCGTCGTCTGGCCGCCGACCGGAATCTGGCACTTCGGACAGAACGCCGTGCCGAGCCGGGCATAGAGCACGCGCAGGTAGTCGTAGACTTCCGTCACGGTGCCGACCGTGGAGCGCGGACTCTTGCTCGCCGACTTTTGCTCGATGCTGATGGCCGGCGACAGCCCGCTGACCGACTCGACGCGCGGCTTCTCCACTTGCCCCAGGAACTGTCGGGCGTAGCTCGACAGCGATTCGATGTAGCGCCGCTGCCCCTCGGCGTAGATGGTGTCCAGGGCCAGCGAACTCTTGCCCGAACCGCTGGGGCCGCAGAAGACCGAGGTCTTTTCGCGCGGCAGCGACACGGTCAGGTTCTTGAGGTTGTGCTGGCGCGCGCCCTGGACCGTGAGTTCGGTAAGTTCCTCCGGTCGTTTAGCCGCGAGCCGGAGGCGAGCGCTGGGGGCGA